>CANQSE010000017.1 GCA_947626405.1 uncultured Acetatifactor sp.
GGACAGACTTTACAGCAAATGGATGGACAAAAAATATTTTCACGCAGAGGTGGATCGCTCCAAAAAGCCATTTACCATAGTGATTCCGCCCCCAAATATCACAGGACGTCTTCACATGGGGCATGCTCTGGACAACACCATGCAGGATATCCTGATACGCTTCAAGAGGATGCAGGGATATAACGCCCTCTGGCAGCCCGGCACGGATCATGCCTCAATTGCAACAGAGGTAAGAATTATCGAGACGCTGAAGGAAGAAGGAATCGACAAGCACGATCTTGGCAGGGAAAAGTTTCTGGAGAGAGCCTGGGAGTGGAAAAAGGAGTACGGCGGACGCATAGTCTCCCAGCTTAAGAAAATGGGTTCTTCCTGCGACTGGGACAGGGAGCGCTTTACAATGGACGAGGGCTGCAACAGGGCAGTGACGGAAGTCTTTGTAAAAATGCACGAGAAGGGCTATATCTACAAGGGCTCCAGAATTATCAACTGGTGCCCGGTATGCAATACCTCAATTTCCGACGCGGAAGTGGAGTATGAGGAGCAGGCGGGGCATCTGTGGCACATAAAATATCCGGTGATGAACGAGGACGGAACGCCAAGCGATACGGAGTTTCTCACGTTTGCAACCACCCGTCCCGAGACCATGCTGGGCGATACGGCCGTCGCTGTTCACCCTGACGATGAAAGATATGCGCATCTTGTCGGCAGAAGCGTCATGCTGCCAATCGTAAACCGTGTGATTCCGGTGGTTACGGACACTTATGTTGACAGGGAATTTGGAACCGGAGTCGTAAAGATTACTCCCGCTCATGACCCTAATGACTTCGAGGTTGGAAAGCGTCACAATCTCCCTGTGATCAACGTGATGAACGATGACGCAACAATCAATGAAAACGGCGGGAAGTATGCCGGAATGGATCGCTATGAGGCGAGAAAGGCCATTGTGGAGGAGCTGGATCGCCAGGGACTTCTGGTAAAGATCGAGGACTACTCGCATAACGTAGGCACCCATGACCGCTGCAAGACCACTGTTGAGCCGCTTGTGAAGGAGCAGTGGTTCGTAAAGATGGATGAACTCATAAAGCCTGCTGTGGAAGCTGTAAAAAACGGAGAGATCAGGCTGATTCCCCAGAGGATGGAGAAGACATACTTTAACTGGACAGATAATATCAGGGATTGGTGTATCAGCCGCCAGCTCTGGTGGGGACACAGGATACCGGCTTACTACTGTGACGAATGTGGCGAAGTGACCGTGGCTGCCGCTATGCCTGAGTCCTGTCCCAAGTGCGGATGTACGCATCTGACACAGGATCCCGATACTCTTGACACATGGTTTTCCTCCGCGCTCTGGCCCTTTGAGACGCTTGGATGGCCCGATCACACCGAGGATCTTGATTATTTTTATCCCACCGACGTACTTGTCACGGGTTATGACATTATATTCTTCTGGGTCATAAGGATGATTTTTTCGGGCTATGAGCATATGGGGAAAAAGCCGTTTCATACCGTGCTTTTCCACGGCCTGGTGAGAGACAGCCAGGGAAGAAAGATGTCCAAATCCCTTGGAAACGGTATCGATCCTTTGGAAATCATCGAAAAATACGGCGCTGACGCGCTGCGGCTGACCCTGATTACGGGAAATGCCCCCGGCAACGATATGCGTTTCTATTATGAAAAGCTTGAAAACAGCCGTAATTTTGCAAATAAGGTGTGGAATGCGTCACGTTTCATCCTTATGAACATGGAAGGAAAAACCGTGACATGTCCCGCGCCGCAGGAGCTCCAGCCGGTGGATAAGTGGATACTTTCGAAGCTTAACGGGCTGATAAAAGAGGCCACCGACAATATGGAAAACTTTGAGCTTGGCATCGCGGTCCAGAAGGTCTACGATTTTATCTGGGATGAATTTTGCGACTGGTATATTGAGATGGTGAAACCCCGTCTCTATACTGCAGACGACGCCGCAAGCAGAAATTCGGCGCTCTGGACGTTAAAAACCGTGCTGATAGACGCGCTTAAGCTTCTGCATCCTTATATGCCGTTTATTACCGAGGAAATCTTCTGTACTCTCCAGAGCGATGAGGAGTCCATTATGATAAGCTCCTGGCCGCAGTATAGTGAAGACAGAAGCTTCCCCGCACAGGAGAAGGATATTGAGACTATCAAGGAAGCCGTGCGCGGCATACGTAACGTGCGAAACAGCATGAACGTGGCGCCTTCCAAAAAAACCGCCGTGTATGTGGTAAGCGAAAACGAGGAGGTCCTGAAAACCTTCACCGAGGGCAGACTGTTTTTTGCTTCTCTTGCTTATGCAAGTGAAGTTACAATGCAGAAGGACAAGACGGGCATCGCTCAGGACGCGGTTTCGGTCGTAATTCCCGGGGCGACCATTTATATCCCGTTTGCACAGTTGGTTGACATCGCGCAGGAGATCCAGCGGCTTAAAAAAGAGAAGCAGCGTCTGGAAGGGGAACTGCAGCGCGTAAACGGCATGCTCTCAAATGAGAACTTTATCTCCAGGGCTCCCGAAGCCAAAATCGCCCAGGAGAAGGAAAAGCTTGTGAAGTATACGCAGATGATGGAGCAGGTGGAGCTCAGACTTGCACAGATGGAATGAAAAAGCGGTCTGCGCTTACGGCCAAAAGATAAAGTATGGAGAAACTGTTATGAAAAGAAGATTAAAACAACTGTCGGCTTTTTTGATTTGCGCATGTGTGCTGCAGACGCTGTTACTGTGCGGCTGCGGAGCCGGAGACGGTACCGCGGCGGACTCGGGAGAAAGCCCTGTTCAGGGAGAAAACACCAGAGAATATGATCTCTTTTCCAATGAGTGGAAAGGATATACACAGATCGGGGAAGCAAATCCCAAATATGCAGTGGTTGATACCATTGAAAATATATGCCCGGCGCCGGAGGCGGGAATGGTTCGGACGGAGAGCTGTTATGCCGTTGACGGAGAGTGGTACTATAGCGTCCGGCGCTATCAGCGGGCAGGGGATGGCGAAGTTAAGTATGAAATATACCTGTATTCGGTTGACTCGTCCGGTGGGGAGACGGATTTTTGCCGGCTCGACATGAAGGATTTGAATGACGAGGCTGAAAAAGGCAATGTGTATCTCTGCGCCCTGGACGCTGCATGCGGGAAACTGTGTCTGTTTGTGGAGGTCTGGGATCCTGAGGCGCTTCGGATCACACATTACTATGCCCTGTGGACAAACAGTGAGGGAATTGTTGAAAAAAAGGAAGACCTTCTCACAGCTATGCAGGAAAAACTGATTATCGATACGGAGCAGTTTCTGGAGACGGATGCGCACTGCGACGGCGAGGGGAATTATTACCTGACGACAGGGGGAGATCCGGATATTCTGATTATGGACGCTGAAAGTCAGGAAACGGAGCTTGTCACGCTGCAGGATTTTGCGGGCGGTATGATTGTAAGCTCCTGTAAAACTCCGGAAGGAGCTCCGGTATTTGAGTATGTGAACCGAAACGGCGCAACCGTGATTTTTTCGCTGAACGGTGACAAAAAGAACATGCTGTATACGGGAGATGCCGTTATGAGCAAACAGCGTGATCCGGATGGAAGCGGCAACGTGCTGTCTCTCGATAATGAAAAACTTTTATGCTGGGATGCGGCTGCGGGGGAGTGCAGTATCCTGTATGATTCCAGGGGTACGGTCAGGAGCCGGGCGGTTCTGCATGAGACTATGGATGAGGTATGTCTGGTCTGCGAGATTGGGGAAAAAACCTGTCTGTTCCGTCTTAAACCTGTCGGAGAAGATGCGGAGGCTTCTCAGACGGAGATTGTGCTTCTGTTAAGATATGATAACAGCTATATTTCAAAATGTGCGGAAGCTTATTCTCAGAGCCATCCGAACGTGATATTGACGATACAGACGCCTCCGGAGACGGATTCGGGGTTCTGGAACAGGACTGCGGAGGAAATGAAAGCGGGTGAGGGACCTGATCTGCTCCTGATTGACAGGAGTCAGCTCGTGGATTTCAAGGATGCAGATCTCCTTTCGGAACTGGACAAAATACTGACGGAGGATGTTCAGAGCCAGATTTTTCCTCAGGTGCTTGAGTACGGCAGGATTGACGGCAGGCTGTACGGTATGGCGCTGGAGACATCACTGGGTGTATATATCGTCTCGGATCAGGTCTGGGAGGGAGATAGCTGGACACTTAAGGACTTCGTGGATCTTGTAAAAGAGCGGGAATTGCAGGGAAAAGCGTTTTCAGGATTACTGTCCTTAAGCTATAATGCCGGAGCGGATCAGCTCCTGTATAATTTTTGTCTGCGGGATCTGCAGGAAAGTCCTTTTCTGGACAGGCAGCAGCATAAATGTAACTTTGAGACAGAAGAATTTTACGAGCTGCTCAGAATCTGTAAGCAGTACGGAACGGATTCGTCAGGCGGCGGATATAAGGAGACAGCCGATCGGATACGGGATCTGGAAAACGGTGAATTTCTGTTGTATGGCTGTTCCGGAGATCTGCTGAAATACAGCAGTGACAGGGCGGCGTTTGGAGAAGGGTTTCACTGTATAGGAACGCCCGCCGAGGGAAACGGCTACCAGACGGAATGTTACGAATGTGTGGCTATGAACAGCCGGACGAAGCACGTTAAGGAGACTGAGGATTTCCTGCGTTATCTGATAAGTGAGGAAAATCAGGCTGCCTATACTACGAGATGGGTCCGCAGAGACGTCATCAGGAACCGTATAAAGGAACATACGGAAGCCTCGGAGATGCCAGTGTTTTTTATTTCCGAAAAAAGCGTGATCCAACTGGAGGGGAGAGCGGACGGTTCTTCTTTTGCGGAAGAATATATCGAGTTGATGGATAAAAGTATTCTTGAATCTACGGATTATGAGATACAGGGCATAATAATGGAGGAGGCAGCGTCATATTTTTCCGGAGACAAGACCGAGCAGCAGGTGGCTCAGGCAATCCAGAACAGGGTGCAGCTCTATCTTGACGAAAACGGGTGAGGCATTAAATTATGCTGAAGCGCAGTTTTTGGATTTGGCGGACAACTTAGCATTTGATTGTTGCGATATATGAATTGTTATTGTATAATCATTGTATAGTATAGACAAAAACGAAAAAACAGGGATTGCAAAACATTATAGGGGGGTCGTGGTATGGGTTCAAATAAAAGATTTTACCCTTTGATTTGCGCATGTGTGCTGCAGACGCTGTTACTGTGCGGCTGCAGCACCGGAGACGGGACCGCGGCGGACTCGGGAAATACAAACGAGACGGTAAATACTGCTGAGTACGATCTTGCGGCAAACGAGTGGAAGGCGTTTAGCCGGATTGAGGAATCGGAGCGCAAATATACCGTCGGGGATTACCTTGCGGACATATGCCAGACTCCGGAGCAGGGAATGACAGGTGGCGAAGGCTTTTCCGCAACCGAGCATGAGATGTATTACCGCATCCGGCATTATTATCGCTCTCTGGAAGACGGCGGGGAAAATGAAGGTGAGAGTGATGAACCGGCATACGAGCAGTCATATTATCTATATTCTTTAAATACATCAACCCTTGAAAAAAATGTGGTCAAACTGGATTTTCACTGTAAGGACGGGATGGGAGAGACGCAAAAAACGGAAGTTTATGAACTTGCGCAGGCTCTTTTGAAAGAAAACGGATCCGTGGAAAACCTGGATGCGGCGGATGGAAAACTTTGTATCTTTGCGCTGACGCGTGATCAGGCGAGTAAAGAAATTACACATTACTACGCCGTCTGGACAGACAATGAAGGAATCGTGGAGCGGATTGTGGATCTGATGCCGGCCATACGTGAAGGCATGGTAATGTCGCAGGACTGGAGTATGGCACTGGAGCCGATATGCGGGGCTCAGGGGTATTATTATATCATAAACAGACATGAAGCTGAAATTCTGGCGGCGGACGGAGACGGGAAGTCTCTGGGGCTGGTGACGCTTCAGGATTCTGCGGATAAGAGTGTGATGAATACCTGTAAGTCTCCTGACGGCGTGCCTGTATTTGAATATTATAGTTTAAACGGCTCCACTGTGATTTTTTCCCTGAACGGTACCGAGAAGACCGTGCTGTATGCAGGGGAGAGTGAAAGCGCCAATATACGGAATATCGACGATATGGGAAACGTGCTGTACTTAAGCAACCGGAAATTGGTATGGTGGGATGCGGCACACGGAACCGGACGTTTGATCTATGATATGAACAGATGGATTCAGTGCGATGCGCTTTTACATGATACAGAAAATGAAATATCGATGATATTTGAAAAAGAAGGCAAATATTATTTGTATAAGTTCCATGAAGCCCAGGAGGGGATCGAAGACGACAGGGACGATATAGTGCTGTTGGGAAGGATAGATTTTAATTATACGGAGACACAGGCGAAGGAGTATTCCGAGACACATCCCGACACGCCGATAACGGTGGAGATACCGGATGAAGTGCTAAATCTCGATCCCATAGCCTTCAATCGGCTTGTGGAGGAAATGAAGGCCGGCAAGGGCCCCGATATTCTTGTAATAAACAGGGAGGAGCTTGTTGTACTTGAGGATGCCGGTCTTTTGAAGGATTTAAGCGATGTGCTGACGGAGGATATCCGAAAACAGGTATTTCCGGCGGCTCTGCGTCACGGCACTGTTGACGGAAAGCTGTATGGAATCGCATATTCGCTCGACCTGGATACATGTTTTGTCTCGAATGAGATTTGGCAGGGGGATAGCTGGACGCTGGAGGATCTGCTTAAGACGGTTGCTCAAATGGAAGCTGAGGGGCGTGCCCCCAAAAAAATACTTGATTCTTCCAGGGGTGAAACCCCATACAGCACATTATATTATCTCTGCGAGAGGACGCTGGCAGGCAGTCCTTTTGTAGACCTGGAAAACATGACGTGCAATTTTGAAACGGAAGAATTTTATGACCTGCTGAGAGTGTGCAAAAAATACTCGCAGCCTGTTGACAGAACGGCGGTAGGAGAAGCGGACGACAGCGTTAAGGAAGTGGCGGGCGGTGATGCGCTTATATACGTGTGTTCCGGAGGGGTGAAGCAGTATGCAGAGGCAAGGGAATGGCTTGGAGAGGGCTTCCATCCGGTAGGGTATCCGACAGGAGGGGAATTTGGAAGCTTCAGCGGTACATATGAATGTATTGTGGTAAACGCTGAAACAGAGCATTGGGATGTAATTCAGGATTTCCTGCGCCAGCTTCTGGGCGAGGAGGGACAGAAGAACCTCTCTGATTCGGTGAGGAGGGATATTGTAAACAACAGCGTTATCCTGAACGGTCTGGATGGAAGTGAGCTCGATCACGCTTATGTGGACGAATATCTTGCCCTGATAGACCGGGATGTCATAGCGGTTGAGGTAAGTGAGATATCCGAGATTATTTCCGAGGAGGCCGAGATGTATTTTGCCGGAGTAAAGACCGAGCAGCAGGTGGCTCAGGCAATCCAGAACAGGGTGCAGCTCTATCTTGACGAAAACGGGTAAGTGTACTCTGGGCGCGTCTGCCGGGAGAAAATCGGCAGTACAGGGCATGACCTGAAGTGGAAGGCTTAACCGTTGCGTTTTACGTCAGGAGGGTAGTGTTTTCACTTGCCCTTCCGGTGGTGAAGTGGTACAATATCCGAAGGAACCGCTTTTCGACAGTCTGTTTGCACAGACGAAAATGCAGTCAGATTATGAAAATGCAGTCAGAATACGAAAAATGCAGAAAAGCGCAGAATACGGAGAACGCTCATGTCCTATAAATATGAAACCCATATGCACACTGCAGAAGGCAGCAGGTGTGCTTCAGCCTCCGGAGCGGAAATGGTCCGCGCCCATAAAAAGAACGGTTATACGGGTATTTTTGTTACAGATCATTTTTTTAACGGAAATACAACCGTTCCTCGTGACCTGCCATGGAAAGAGAGGGTGGAGCTGTTCTGCAGAGGATACGAAAACGCTCTGGCAGAAGGAAAAAAAACAGGGCTTAAGGTATTTTTCGGATTTGAATACTGTTATCAGGCAATGGATTTCCTTGTTTATAATCTGGACAAAGGCTGGCTGCTCGCAAATGAGGATATCGACAGATGGCCCCCAAGGGCGGCATTTGCAAAAATACATGAGGACGGCGGCTTCATAGTCCATGCACATCCGTTCCGCGAGTGGGATTATGTGGACCACATTCAGCTTTTCCCGAGGGACGTGGACGGCGTCGAGGTGGTAAACGGCGCACAGCTTCGGGAACCGTGGATGAATGAGCGGGCGGCCATCTACGCAAAAATGTACGGGCTGCCTGAAACGGCGGGCTCCGACAGTCACCATTTGTCGGCTCTTTTCGGGAGCGGCGTGGAGACGGAGGAGCCGATAGAGAAGCCTTTGGATTATCTGAAGCTTATGAAGGAAGGGAAGCTTAAATTTTGAAAAGGCGTGACATTACAACCTTCGAGGAGGCGGAGCGCTATCTGTCGGAAGTACCGCGTTTTACCTCGAAGCACACAATAGAGGATACCAGGGACTTTTTGAGGAGTCTTGGAAGTCCGGATAAAAATCTGAAGATTATTCATGTTGCAGGCACGAACGGAAAGGGTTCCGTTTGTGCCTATTTGCGCAGTATTCTGGAAGCTGCGGACTTTACCGCCGCAGTTTTCACCTCGCCTCACCTTGTTGATATCAGGGAGCGTTTTGCGGTGGGAGGGGAAATTATCTCACGCGAAGATTTTCTCAGGTATTTTAGCCTTGTATATGACGCTCTTGACTGGGACTCTCTTGAGTCGGATCGGAAGGACGCTTATCATCCGTCCTATTTTGAATATCTTTTTTTTATGGCAATGCTTTATTTTGCAGACAGGCGCCCCGACTACTGTATACTGGAGACAGGGCTTGGCGGCAGGCTGGATGCCACAAACGCCGTCTCGCACAAGGAACTGGCTGTGATTACCAGAATCGGTATGGATCACATGGAATACCTCGGGGACACGCTGGAAATGATTGCCGGGGAAAAGGCCGGTATAATGGCGGAGGGGACACCTGCCGTCATATGGGATACATGTCCGGAGACTACGGCGGTTTTCTGCCGCAAAGCAAGGGATCTTGGAATTACCGCAGATTTTGTGTCGAAAAATGACTATACTTTTGGAAAAATTATGAATAAAACCATTGATTTTTCTCTGCACACTGGGTATTATGGTTATATTAGCCTTACCTTGCACACCATTGCGGCTTACCAGATGGAAAATGCGGCTCTGGCCGTGCGTGCGGCGGAGGCTATGGACTGCGGAAAGGATATCGGAGCAGAAAGGATTCGTGCGGGTATAGCCGCATGCTTCTGGGCAGGGCGGATGGAAGAAGTGCTTCCGGAGGTCTATGTGGACGGAGCCCACAACGAGGACGGGATAAGGGCTTTTCTTGAGTCTGTTGCCATGGATGGGATGTCCGCGGCCGTTGAAGGGCAGGGGAGCAGACACAGGAGTCTTCTGTTTTCTGCGGTTAAGGACAAGGACTGTCAGCGCATGGCGGACAGGGTCGTGGAATCCGGACTGTTTGACAGAATTGCGGTGGCGGGACTTCGCACCGGACGGGGAAGTTCTCCCCTGGCGCTTAAGGAGATGTTTTTACGTCATGGACATAGTGATATCGCTCTCTACGACACCGCCAGGGAGGCTTTTTACAGCCTTCTTGACAGCCGTGAACAGGGCGAGAGGATCTATGTGGCGGGCAGCCTGTATCTTGCGGGCGAGATAAAGGAGTTGGTTAGCAATGATAAATTTTGAAGAAGAATTAAAGAAATTCCACCCCAGTCTTGAGGTGGAGGATGCCGAGGATGCCATTTACAACCAGGATCTGACGGATATGGCGGATCTGCTTGTTAAAATGATAAAAGAGTCGGAAGATAAATCAAACGAGGTGACATAATGTTTTGTTATAACTGCGGCTGTCATCTGTCCGAGCATGATTTTTGTACTGCTTGCGGAGCGGATGTTTCACTGTATAAAAAGATTCTGTATGTCTCCAACATGTATTATAACGAAGGGCTTGAAAAGGCGGAAGTAAGGGATCTGACGGGAGCTGTCACAAGCCTGAGGCAGAGCCTGAAATTCAGCAAAAACAATATAGACGCGCGGAATCTGCTGGGGCTTGTATATTTCGAGATGGGAGAGGTTGTGGCCGCCCTGAGCGAGTGGGTCATAAGCAAAAATCTCAGACCGGAAAAAAACATCGCGGACGATTATATCAACCGGCTCCAGTCCAATTCATCCAGGCTGGATTCAATTAACCAGACTATTAAGAAATACAATCAGGCGCTGGTGTACTGCCGCCAGGACAGCAAGGATCTTGCCATTATCCAGCTTAAGAAAGTGCTTTCCTTGAACCCCAGGTTCATACGCGCCCACCAGCTTCTTGCGCTGCTGTTTATGGACGGAGAGGAATGGGAGAGGGCCGAGCGCGAGCTGCACAAGTGCATGGATATTGACAGAAACAATACCCTTACGCTGCGCTATCTTAAGGAAGTGGAGCTGATGCTTGTCCCTGACGAGAATGTGCGTCAGCCCGCAAAGAAGAAAAAAGACGAGGTTGTCCGCTACCAAAGCGACAACGAGGTCATAATCCAGCCGTTTAACGTAAAGGAGCCAAAACGGGGCGGTGCGTCGACTCTTGTCAACATCGGTCTTGGACTTTTGATAGGAGCCGCCGTTTCTTATTTCCTGTTTGTGCCCGCAGCCGAGACGAACGCCAAAAACGAGGCACAGGAGATCATCACCCAGATCAGCAACGCATCGGATGAAAAGACGTTACAGATTCAGGAGATGGAGTCGGAGAAAACTAAACTGCAGCAGACCATAGACGATCTGAATGACGAGCTGGAGGGGATAGTGGGAGAGGACGGCACTCTCCACACAATAGACAGTCTGCTGATGGCGGCTTCATCATATCTTGAGACGCATGATCTTGAGGCTACCGCCGCAAGCCTGGACGCAATCGCGCAGTCCGTGGATCTCGACGGGACATCAGCGAGCTTTCAGAGCCTCTACCATATGCTCTCGGCGGCGATAGGGCCGGATCTGTCTTTAGAGTACCTGCAGAAGGGAAACGATGTGTATAAGACGGGCGATTATGCTGCCGCAATAGATGTTCTGTCAAAGTCCGTCTATTATGACGATACAAACACCGACGCCTGGCTGCTGCTCGGACAGGCATATGAGGCAAACAATAACACACAGGAGGCAATAGAAACATACGAGAAGGTAGTGGAGCTGTTTCCGGACACTCCGAACGCAAGAAAGGCGCAGAATCTGAAAAACCGCCTGAGTACGGAATGACAGGTACAGGCATCCGATAAATATACAGCCGTATATAAAGCACGTAAGACGAGAACCCGCAGGTATCTGCGGGTTCTCTTTTAATGGCGCGGCTGCCGTTTTATCCCTATATTGTGGAGGAGGATGTCATATGAATCAGGTCATGGAAGATGATTTTCAGGTGATTGACAACTGCCTGATGATCAGACTGCCGGAGGAGATCGATCACCATCGTGCGGGATACATCAGTGAAAACGCGGACAGGCACCTGATGCGCAGCGATGTGCAGAATGTTGTCTTCGATTTTGAAAATACACGCTTTATGGATTCCTCGGGAATCGGGGTCATAATGGGACGTTACCGGAAGATATCGTGCTTCGGCGGAAAGGTGTACGTCGTCCACGCGGACAGCCAGATCCTGAGGATACTCAGAGTGTCCGGACTGCAGAAAGTTGTGGAAATAATGTGAAAGACACAGTGAAGTAATATAGAGCCGGTATACGGCGAAATGGAGGTTAGTATGGAAAACGAAATGGAGATTATTTTTGATGCTGTCTCGGACAATGAAGCTTTTGCAAGAGTGGCGGTGGCGGCATTTGTGTCGAACCTGAATCCCACGATGGAGGAGCTTGCGGACATAAAGACCGCGGTATCTGAGGCTGTGACAAATTCAATCATACACGGCTATGAAAACCTTTACGGGTACGGCAGGCCGGGGAGATGTCCGGCGGACCGGAAAAAGACAAATGAGGGAAAGGTGAGGATAAGGTGCGTGCTTGAGGACGACGTGTTACATATACAGGTCACTGATAAGGGAAAGGGCATAGAAAACGTGGAGCAGGCAATGGAACCTCTCTATACCACCAAACCGGAGCTTGAGCGCTCCGGAATGGGATTTGCATTTATGGAAGCGTTTATGGACGATCTGGAGGTGGAGAGCACGCCCGGGGAGGGTACGGTGGTGTCAATGACAAAAAAACTGGGGGTCAGCGCATGGATTGACGGTAAGGAGCAGTAGGCATGGATGAGCTGTCGGTACTGATTGCACGTTCACAGGCGGGAGAAAGCAAGGCAAGAGAGGTACTGATAGAGAAAAATCTTGGTCTGGTGCGTCACATTGTGCGAAGATTCGCCGGCAGGGGACACGAAATGGAGGATCTGTTCCAGATAGGGACAATCGGTCTTATGAAAGCCATTGATAATTTTGATCTTGGACTTGACGTGAAATTTTCAACATATGCAGTTCCTATGATCTCCGGTGAAATCAAGAGGTTTTTGAGGGACGACGGTCCCGTAAAAATCTCAAGGACCATCAAGGAAAACGGAATGAAGGTCAGTCTTGCCAGGCAGCGTCTGCAGGCGTCCGGCGGAAGGGAGCCGACGCTTAATGAACTTGTGCAGGAGACAGGACTTTCCATGGAAGATATCGTAATGGCAATGGAGGCGTCGGTGGAGGTTGAGTCGATTTACAGCGCGGTATATCAGGACGACGGAAGCGAGGTTTATCTTGTTGACAAGGTGATACGCGGGGCAAGCGGCAGCGTCGGAAGCAGCCTGGCCGGAGTTTCCGCGGAAGAAGACACCGAAAAGGAGGAGCTGCTTAACCATATGCTGTTGAGACAGCTTCTTGACACGCTGGAACCGTCGGAGAGGGAGCTGATACAAATGAGATATTTCCAGAATAAGACACAGGTGGAAATTGCCCGAATACTGGGAATCAGCCAGGTGCAGGTGAGCCGTCTGGAAAAAAAGATTCTCCTGCGGATGAGGGAAAAAGCAATGCTTTAATTTTTTATAAAATCTAAAATTTACCGCTTTTCAACCGTTGATTCATCGTTTATGATAGAGATGAGTAAAATAGATACTGAGGAAAGGCGGAGGGTACGAATGGGAAAAAGCACACCGGTAAAAAGACCGCAGGAAGACCGCAGGAGGGACGGCGCGGGAGTGCGTCGAAAAGCGGCGTCGGCAGCCGCAATGTTTAGCTGTCTTGTGATACTGGTAGCTGTCATGTACGGAGGGCTTACGCTCTACAACATGTACCTGGAAAAAACGGGCAGGCTTGTAAACGGCAGCTCGGGCGGCCTTGATCTTGATGACGACGGAAATGTAATTGACAACGACGGCAACGTAGTGGGAGTTATATCGGATTCCGTTGTATACTCCCAGGAGGAGCTTGACCGCAGAGTTGATGAGGCTTCAGCACTCGCCCAGGCTCAGGGGGCGGAGGATGTGCTTGATACGATAATGAACGGTTTGTCGGAGAGCGATTCGGTGCTTGAAACTCTGCGCCCCCTCTATCCGGACCATATTATAATCTACAGCGGCGGCGCGTATCATTTTATCCCGATCAACAGGGATATGGCTGCTAACAATCTGATACAGGAAAACGTCAACGTGCTCGAGTCAGGAGAGTTCCAGTATCTTACCGACGGGCAGGTCACTTCTCATAAAGGTATCGACGTGTCGAAATTCCAGGGGGAGATCGACTGGAGCCAGGTGGCCGGAGACGGTGTGGAATTTGCCTTTATCAGGGTGGGCAGCAGGGCTTACGGCTCAAGCGGACAGCTTCTGGAGGATGAGCGTTTTGACGAAAACATAAAAGGAGCGCAGGCGGCCGGAATAAAGGTGGGAGTGTATTTCTACACTCAGGCTATAACGGAGGAGGAGGTGCTTGAGGAGGCGCAGTACGTACTGGACAAGATAGAGCCGTACAGTCTGGACTGCCCTGTTGTTTTCGACGTTGAGAAGACGGACAGCTCAGGAGGGCGGATGAACTCCCTCACGGCTCAGGAGAGGACAGAGTTTACCAAACTGTTCTGCGATACAATCAAAAATGCGGGATACCGTCCCATGATTTATTATAATTTAAACTGGGGTATGATGGCACTTGACCTGTCGCAGCTTGAGGAGTATGACAAATGGTTCGCCTCGTGGTCGAGCACCCTGTATTATCCCTATGAGTACAAGGTGTGGCAGTACACGAAAAAGGGACATGTGCAGGGTATAGGCGGAGAGGTTGATATGAGTATTTCCTTTGCGCCGTTATGGCAATAAGGGAGCTCAGTCTGCAAGCAGCCATTCAATTAGGTTCTCAGACTTGATCCCTTCGTATGAGCTGTCCAGTCCCGGCTCAAGCGACAACACGATCTTTTCATAATTGTCACGTATTTTTTGCAGCGGGGCCAGCTCACGCCGCCTTACCTCCTCGCTGTTCATGGATTCCGTCACCTGAATGTATTTCCTCTCATTGGCGGAAGCCGCAATGAAGTCCACCTCCATGTTGTCGATCTTACCGATTGCTACGTCGTATCCTCTGCGAAGAAGTTCAAAATAGACGACATTCTCGATTGCGTGACCACTGTCACGATTTCTGAACCCCAGCAGAGAA
The DNA here is from genome assembly GCA_947626405.1 of uncultured Acetatifactor sp. Lineage (GTDB taxonomy): Bacteria > Bacillota > Clostridia > Lachnospirales > Lachnospiraceae > Acetatifactor. Next base: position 14,685 of record CANQSE010000017.1, read on the forward strand.
TTTTTGAGAGCTATATCGACAATATAGTATTTGCCGAGTGTGCGGAGATATTCTTTTCCTTTGATGTCGAAGCGCTTGATCTCATAGAAGAAGTAGCTTTCAAGCAGTGCGTTGACATATGCCTGAACAGTATGTGCGCTGGGTGCGCTTTTCCGTTTACCATCCTCAAGGAGACCTTCCTTCACTAAAATATTGCTTATAGAGGAAACGGAAACATTGGAACCGATGTTGTCTGCAAGAAACATGATGATCTTACGGAGCAGGATCGGATCTGTGATCCGCTTCTGTCCCCGTCGCTTTTCACGCTCGAGAATATCGCGGACAACAACGGTAGAATAGATGCCGTCCAGGAGAGAAAGCGCTTTTTCCTGATCTAGCCCGACGTCGGCAATGCCCGGCATGCCGCCAAAACGCATGAATGTTTCAAATGCCTCCCTCAGTTCATATTGTTCTCCATTTTTATCCAGTACCCGTTTGTGAACGCCGCCAAGGGCACTTTTGGTTTCTGCTACCTCAAAATCATGAAAATAAAGAAATTCACTGAAAGAAAGCGGCAGCATCTTGATTTCCACGCATCTGCCGGAAAGATAGGTGGAATATTCCGAGGAAAGCAGGTACGCATTGGAACCGGTCACATAGATATC
>CANQSE010000018.1 GCA_947626405.1 uncultured Acetatifactor sp.
CAAAAAGCTCAAGCTGTTTTGCGTTGATGTCAGGCTGTATAATATTTTTAAGGTAGAGAATGATCTCCGGCAGGCTCTCGGGCTGCTCGCTCAGATTCATTCTGCCGCTCTCAATACGGCTCATATCGAGGACATCATTTATAAGGCTGAGCAGATGATTGGACGACTGCGCTATTTTGGTAAGGTAATTTACGGCCTGTTCCCTGTTGTCTATGTGGGTAGTGGCAAGCGCCGTATAGCCTATGATCGCGTTCATCGGTGTGCGGATATCATGGCTCATATTGTTGAGAAAGGCCGTCTTTGCACGGTTTGCCGACTGGGCCATCACAAGTGCCTCGGAGAGCTCCTTTCTGTGTTTTTCCTCCGCGCTGCGCCTTTGCTCTGCGGCGGCGGCCTCCTCGCTTTTTCTTGAAATAACAAGGCTCACCGAGACGACTATCACCATAACGATGAACATCAGCACCATAAAAATAAAGATCAGACTCTGGCTCTGTCTCTCAAATACCTCTCTTGGGACGCACATGCAGAAGTTCCACTCATCGTTTGCCATCGGAACTATCAGCATGACGCGCTTTGTGCCTTTATTATCGGTAAATTCAAAGGAAAACTCGGTGCTTCCCTCAAGCGCCGCAGTTACGTCTTTTACCGTAACTCCTCTTTTGTATGTCGCCTGCGAGAGGAGATCGTCAAATATGTTATTAGCCCTCTGGGAATTGAAATTTGCGTTGCCATCCAGGAGATAATCCCCGTTTTGGTTGACGATTACGCTCGTTCCCTCGCCGTCAAAGCTGTCAAGCTTTACGTCGTCAAGCAGCATATCCATATCCATGCTGGCAATCAGCCATTCGTATGTAACTCCGGATACGGCAAAGGGTTTGATTCTGCTCCCGATAATCATGACTTCAGCCCGTCCCGCGGCGGCGATGTTCTCGTTCTCGACACGGTAAATAATGTGATCGGCGGTGTCGGAAAGCACATCCTCCATAGTTTTATCCGTGTAGACCTTCATATTGCTGTTTACAGCCTGTCCGTCAGAGGAAAACAGCATCAGACGGTCAACCGCAAGCAGGCTCTTGCGCACGGCAAGAGCATTGCATAGCGCTTCCGTATCAGCCGGTTTTTCCAGGCGAAGCTCGTTTCCTATCCCTGAAAGAGTCTCAAGTGTATTTTTGACAGTTGTCTCAATCGTCTGTGCGTCGTGCTTCGAGAGTTCTTTCATATTTTCGACAGACATATCGATTATTCTGCCTGTCACAAGCCGGTATGTCGCAAACCACAGGATAACAAGGGCGATAATTACAGCCAGAAGGATCCCTGCGTTTTTAAGATTTATCATTTCGGTTGTTTTGTCTTTCATATGTGTACTCTCCATTGTGGACAATGTTATTATAGCATGACAGGTTTTTTCGCGCCACACGTTTTTGACAGATAAATGTATCGGGTCGGCCCCTCCGCCGTATTCAGCCCGGTAATGTCGATGTTCTCCCGCCAGACCGTTTGAACGGTCGGCACTTGGCGAGGTACTTTCGAGCCTAGTGTCCGTTACGTGTGAAACCGAGCGAAAGCGTGTCTGTCGGGAGAACATCGGCAGTACAGGGCGTGACTTGCAAGGGACAGGCTCAACTGTTACACTTTAGCCCCTCCGTCGTATTCAGCACGGTAATGTCGATGTTCTCCCGCCAGACCGTTTGAGCACGTCGGCACTTGGCGAGGTACTTTCGAGCCGCGTCTGCCGGGAGAACATCGGCAGTACAGGGCGTGACTTGCAATGGAAAGGCTAAAGTGTAACAGTTGAGCCATCGTCATAAATGATGCTTGATTTATGCTTGATTCCGTACTATTATAATAGGAGCTTTTGGCAGGTCCTCATAAGGGAAATGCAAATGACGGGCAAACGTCAGATTTTAAGGAGGAAAGAGTATGGATCCGCTCGATATGATACGCGATAAGTTTTCACAGGATTGCTCGATAGATACCGTGCTGCATCTGGTAATGTCGCATTTTAACATGTCAGAACAGGAGGCAAGGGAAAAGATTGACGAGTATTTTGAGATTATAGGCGGCGCCTCGGAGGTCTGAAGCGTGTTTACGAAATCAACCTGAGCAGAGCAGCGCCGATAACAGAAATAAGGCGATGCCGCTACTTCCTTTTGACGAATCTCGAAATTGTCTGGAAAAATTTATCAACCTCTATGGGCTTTGAGAGATGCCCGTTCATCCCGCTTTCCACGGATTTTTTCATATCCTCGTCAAAAGCGTTGGCGGTCATGGCGATGATCGGAACCGTGGCTGCTCTCGGATGGTCGGAACTCCTGATAATACGGGTGGCTTCCAGACCGTCCATAATTGGCATCTGTATATCCATCAGTATAAGGTCGTAACGATCCGGCTCGGAGGAAAGGAAAGTGTCTACCGCCTCCTGGCCGTTGCGCGCAAGATCAACGACGGCGCCCTCGGTTTCAAGTATTGTCTGTGCAATCTCAATGTTTAGCTCGTTATCTTCAACCAGCAGAATACGCAGTCCCTCTGCGGATGAAAACGTCTTTGCGTCCGAGTCGGACTGTTCTTTAGCGCGGTAAAGTAAAAGTCGCTGCCTTTTCCGGGCGTACTGTTTAAGCTGAGAGTGCCGCCCATCATCTGCACAAGCCGTCTGCTTATGGCAAGACCAAGTCCCGTGCCGCCGTATTTTCTGGTGGTGCTCCCCTCCGCCTGTTCAAAGGATTCAAATATGCGCGACTGATTCTCGGCGCTTACGCCTATGCCTGTGTCGCGTACTGAAAAACAGATGCTTCCGTCTTTTTCCTGATGAATGGTCAGCGTGACCCTGCCGTCGGAAGGCGTAAACTTGACCGCGTTTCCAAGCAGATTTATAAGCACCTGGTTTAAGTGCAGGGAATCACCCACAACATAAGGGCAGGAGAGTGAGATATCTGTTTCAAAGTCTATATCCTTTGCCTGTGCCTGCGGTCTTATGAGCGTAATGATATTTTCAGTCATGTCGTTGAGATTAAAGTCCGAGCTCTCAAGTGTAAGCTTTCCGCTTTCGATTCTGGACATATCGAGTATATCGTTTATCAGTCCGAGCAGATATTGCGAGGACTGACTGATCTTTCCGAGATCCTCTGAGATCTTTTCCGAGTCCCCGATATGGCTGCGGGCGATATATGTCATCCCGATGATGGCGTTCATCGGTGTTCGGATTTCGTGGCTCATGCGCGAGAGGAAATCGCTCTTTGCGCGGCTGGCGGAATCGTACCGCTGTCTGTTGATGTTCGCTTCAATTATTTTGACTACCTCAAGGATTTCCTGCGCCTGATTTTCTGTCCAGTTCTGCGCATCGGCGTCTCTGAGAAACAAAAGCGCTCCAGTGTAATTATTGTTGTCGTAGAGCGGGAAGACATATCCGCATTTGCCGCTGTCCACCCGCAGAAAACTGCGCGTGTCGTCATTAAGACCCGACACGGACAGATAGGACGGACGATCATTCCATAACGCGCGGTCCATCGCATCGAAATCCTGAGGAGCGAAGTGGATAAGCTCGCGGTCGGGCAGCGCGTCAGGGCATCTGTGCCACTGGTGCGTGGTTTTTACCGTAAAGAACTCTCTGTTCGCGGCAATAAGCATGACATCTTCCGCATCGAAATATCTTCCCAGCTTGGGAAGCAGAATCGCCAGAATGTCGTCAATCTGGCCGCTTTTGTCAAAAAAGCTGAAGGTTATGGGTATAATGCTGTGTGTGTCGGCCTCGGAGTGCTCTATTGGAGTTATCTGTTTCAGCGCGGTCCGGCTGTCTGCAGGCAGTTCGTGGTAAAAACAGCACTGCAAATTGTGAGCGGATGCGTAGAAAAGAGCGCAGCGGGCGTTGGTCTTGAGTCTTTCGTAATCCGCGTCCTCACAGATCGCACCTCCGCATACAAGCTCAAGCTTCATGTCTCCGTCCGAGTAGAGACGTCCTGCCGTATCGCAAAATTCCGCGGCAGCCGCGGCAGCAGCCTCATGGGAATAATCATCCAGCCAGAGCATAAATTCGTCTCCTCCGAAACGGATCAGAACGCTCTGGACGGCATCGTTGACGCTTTTCCAGTCGATAAGCATACGCCCCAGTTCTTCAAGAATAACGTCTCCGACAGCCATGCCGTATTCCTCGTTGATCTGCAGGAAATTGCGCACGTCGATAAGAAGCAGACAGCCTCCGCGTCCGTTCCTGATCTGGCTGCGCACAATGTCCTCTCCGGAAGAACGCGTATAAAGATTTGTGAGCGGATCCATATATACAGATTCGCTTGCGGCCAGCTCCTTCGTTTTCAGCTCATGGATGTTGTGCATGGAACCGATGAAGGTTTTGCGTTTTCCCTCGGCATCAGGCAGTATGCGGCCTGTCAGCTCGTACCACTGATACTCGTGATCCTCGGTCATCCAGTTTGTGCGGAAAGATATGGAGAGTTCGGTCTGGAAATTCTGGATCCTCGCCAGCACGACGCGTTTGTCGGCGGGATGTATATGGTTTTCATTCTTAAGCCTTTGCATCAGGTTTTCAACATGTGTCTCCGCGCCGCTGTTATCGAGATTGTAAAAGGTTGCCAGATCCTGCTCGGGGTCGTATGTCACAAGGATATCCGAGTTGTTCTGGAGAGCAAGGCGGTACCGCTCACGCTCCTCCTGCAGCGCCCACTCAGTTTTTTTCTGACGCTCGGTAAGGTGAAGAATCGTATCGTAAAGCTCATCTATTTCCGCAATAGCGCCTTTGTCAAAAGGTTTTAATTCATTTTCCGGGCTGGTCCGTATACATTCCGAGAGACGTCTTATGGGTTTTGTGATCTTCCTTACGAGCAGATATGAAAGAAAGACCGCTATGGTGAGCGCAAAAAGGGTGGCCGCTGCGAAAATGCCGGACAGTCTGGAGCTGCTGCCAAACAGCGCGTCATGTGTTTCCAGACCCGTCAGATACCAGCCCTGTTCGTAAAACGGGGTGTTGGTATTATAAAGCGTAAGAGACTTTGGGGTAAGGTACACGGGTTCCTGTCTGTCCAAGGTGCTTATCCGGTAAATGTCCTGTGTCGTTGTTTCCGCCAGCTCCACTCTGTTTTTTCCGTCAACAGAGTCATTGGAAAATAAGCCTGTAGCGCATATAACGCGATAAGAATTTTCTCCTTCCTTCATGAGCAGCATATAGCCGCCGTCGTGGTTGGAGTTTACCTCTCTGTAGGGGAGACATTCCGACAGACGGGACAGGGAAATTTCGATTCCCATCACGCCGTATACGGTTCCGTCGTCAGCCACGAGAGGAATCGAATAGGTGATCATGCGGTACGGGTCGGTGTTATCACGTCCCTCCAGGCAAAACGGCGCACTCCAATAGCAGCAGTCAATTACTCTCGCCGAAGGGTTTTTGACGGCTGCCAGGTAAGGCTGGTAAAAGAAATTGTCCGATTCGGATTCGCCGTACGGTTTTATGGAAAGTCCGGTTTTCCAGTAAATATCAAAGGGCACGCGGTATTCCTTTGTGATTTTAGACGGCCCGACAGTCAGAAGCAGATCGGAGTAATCCGCAGGGTTTGTGTCAGGGTCGCTGTCGCGGATATATAGCGCGTTGAGCGTACCTTTGGTCTGGGAGGCATCAGGCTGGCCAAGTATGATAAAAGCGCCGGTCGTGGAGTTTTTGCGGAGCAGATATCCCCAGGTGGGAAAGAGCGCCGTAAAATAGTCGTCCTGAGCGGCGGAATCTTTAAGGAAATCGGACAATGACATACCGTTTTGCGAAAGATGCTCCGACAACAGGCGTCCGGCTATCTCGTATTCCTCGTCCAGGGAGGTCCATCTCTGCGTCATATCGTTTTCCAGAATGATGCTTCTCGTCTCGGTAACTTTTCTGAGGCGGTCCGGCGCATAGTTGCGGATCGTGGAAAAAGCCCCGCTTAAATAGACCGTGCCAAAAGAGATTGCCGCCTGCATGATGATAAGACACAGCAGGGGGACAAGAAAGAGCCGGAATATGCGTATTGGTTTTGCGGTATGTCTGTGTTTCGCGTTCAAATCGCAGGTTCTCCTTTTTTATATCTCATGTTTGAGGTGAGGGTGTGCACTATATAACTATGTGCCCTATAGACAAATCACAGCAGGGCACGCTTTCGCTGTCTCTCGCTCATGGCGGTACATAAGGCGCCGGAATACGGCGCGTCCCTTTACTTTGCGGCGGCCTCGTTCAGCGCGGCTGTAAAAGAAGCGTACCATTCTTCAAAGGCCTGATCGCTTATAAGGTCGGCGCAGGCATCCTCAAGCGAGCTTCCCTGAGCCATTCTGTCGAGGACGGTTGCGCGATCGGCGGCTGCCTTGTCGGAAAGATTATATTCCAACACGCTGCGGGCGTCGGCGCCGTTGTCAAAGGCTTTGTTGGCGTACATCGTGGAAGTCTTTGCATTTTCAAAGCAGGACACGAGCGTTTCGTATGTCTTGCCCGGTATCTGCAGGTTATTGTCGGAAATCGTCTTATCAAGCATTTCGGCTGAAAAAGCGTTCTTCTTCACTGGCATATAACCGGAGGTACAGCCAAAGAGAAGGTTGTTTTCCTCGTTTGTAAACCATTTTAAAAATGTGACGGCCGCGTACTCACGCTCCGGCGTGCTTTTCGTGACGACCATTCCGGCGCCCTGCTGTACAGCATAGGGCTTGCCGCCCTCGAATATTGGAGCCGGCAGAATGATGTAGTCAATTTGCTTTGTGCCGTCAGCCGTTTCGATTTCGTCAGGGAAATAATTGGCGGAGGATGTGGAGCCCGTATAGGCGATGATTTCACCAATCTTTACATCGTCCGAGCGGAATCGGCCGTAGGATGAAAAATACCCCTTTACATAAGGGATATAATAGGTATCCCAGATTTTCCGCATAATGTCTTTGTCCGCCTGGATTGTCACCGAAGAACCGTCTACCTTGAACAGTTCGGTGCCAAGCTGCATTGAACCTATAAGAAACAGATTCGCCATGGCGTCCCTGCCGTAAAATGCCCTTCCGTCGTTTGCAATGTCGGGAGTCTGCGCATCGGTCCATTCATAGTAGGCTTTGGCTGTGGATGCCACTCCCTCCATTGTGGCAAGATCGTCCAGTGACGCGCCGGTTGCCTCTGCAAAAGGCTCCCAGTCGGTTTTGCTCATCATAAATATCTCGCTGGATTTTGCCGTGGGGAAGATACGGAGTTTTCCGTCTTCACCGATGCGGCCTTCTTCCACGAAGGAATCCACATAGGTGTCGAGCTCCTCCTGCGTCATGTAGTCTTCAAGATTTATAAGCATGCCAAGTTTATCGATGGTATGGGCGGTGTCGGCATAAGATGAAAAAATATCGGGAGGCTCGCTGCTTCCTACCTCTTTATTGAAGGATGCAAGCACGCTGTTTTCCAGATCGCTTACATTGCCCTGGCTGTTGGCGCTCACATAGATGCCGAGCTCTTTTCCCTCGGTGCGGTTAAATTCTTCCACAAGCTGATCGAAGGCCGCCTGCTGGGAGCCATTGTAGTAATGCCATATGGTGATCTGCGTTGGATTGTCGGGATCAAGCTTTACGCTGTTTTTGTCGGAAGCGCCGCACCCTCCTGAAAGCAGGACGGCTGCCGCACATGCCAGAACTCCTGTTTTTCTTAAGAAATATTTTGTCATTCCGGTTTACCCCTTTCATTTATGCAATGTACGGTAAAATAAAATACGCACCTGTTTATTATACCAACAGGCGCCCTGTTTGACAAGAAAGACATTCAGCCGCAAGCCGTATTGTGTCCACAGAGGGAACAACGGGAAAACTCGGTCAAAAAGCGTCTTGAAAGTATTTGACGCAGCGAATATAATAAATATGTTATGTGTGTTAGGGAAAAAATGATTTGGGAGGTTTTACATGTCGGAGGATAAAAATCAGAAACAGGACGAGCGCAGCGCAATGATGCTGATGCAGCCGCTGCCTAAGGTAATAACAAAAATGGCGGTTCCGTCAATTATCTCGTTTATAATCACTTCAATTTATAATCTGGCCGATACATATTTCGTAAGCTCTCTCGGGGAGAGCGCGACGGCGGCTGTGAGTGTGAATGCGTCGCTGGATCAGTTTATCATGATGGCGGGCTCCATGCTGGCTGTCGGCGCCGCGAGCTACGCCTCAAGGCTTTTGGGCGCCAAAGAAAAGGAAAAGGCGGATCATGTCCTTTCCACGGCGTTTATTTTGGCGGGGCTGTTCGGAACCGTGCTGATGGTGCTGGGAGTATTGTTTACCCAGCCCATGGTGAGGATGCTTGGAGCAACCGAAACCTGTGAAGATTATGCCATGCAGTACGCCGCGTATGTTCTGTATGTGGCCCCTTTTATGGCGACAAGCTTTGTGATGAATCAGTGCCTCAGAGCCGAGGGCAGCGCCTTGCGCTCAATGATAGGCATGGGATTCGGCGGTATTCTTAACTGCTTCCTGGATCCTCTTTTTATCATTTATTTTGACATGGGAGTCACGGGAGCGTCAATTGCTACTGCAATATCCAAGCTTGTCAGCTTCAGCATCCTGATTTTTCCCTATGTTACAAAGAAAAGCGTCCTGCGCCTCTCCGTGCGCTGTTTCAAGTGTACAAAGGACATTATCGTGGAGATTGTCAGCGTGGGATCGTCGTCGATGTTCCGCTCCGGTCTTGCGGTGGTATCGGCCATAGTTTTAAACAATATAGCGGGCGACATATCCGACGCCGTGCTGGCGGGGATCGGGGTTTCGTCCAAGATTATGATGTTCCCTCTCGGAATCATTCTTGGATTCGGAACAGGATTTCAGCCGGTGGCGGGCTATAACTGGGGCGCGAAACGCTATGACAGGGTTGAGGAGTGCTATCGTTTTGCCGCCAAAACCGCCATTGCAGGCGCCGCTGTCATGGGAATTTTGCTCGGCGTCTTTTCCAATCCGCTCATCACGCTTTTTGCCGAGTCAAATCCTGACATGCAGGCTGTGGGCTCGCTCTGCATCCGGCTCCAGTGCCTTGCGCTGCCGATCCACGGCTGGGTCGCGGTGGTGAACATGCTCTGCGCGGGCCTGGGAAAGGCAAAAGGTGCGCTTCTTCTGTCTACGGCAAGGCAGGGCACATGCTTTCTGCCGATAGTCTATCCCATGGCGCATTTTTGGGGTACGATCGGCATTTCCGCGGTACAGGCGGTTGCGGATGTGCTGACGCTGTTTTTGGCCGTGCCGCTTATAAGAAATATCAAAAATCAGATACGCTTGGCTTCCGAGGGTCAAAGCTGCGCAATCATGCCGGCGGAGCCGGAGGAAGCGTGAAAACGAATTTTTCTTATTGCTTCAATGTTTGTCCTATGATATTATAAGATAAAGACGATTTAAAATTCATGATAAAGACGATTTAAAATTCGTAAATTTATATTCATAATATAATATTAATGTTGTATTATTAATATCAGAAAGGAATGATTGGCACATGCAGAATAAAAACAACCAGGCGCTGGAAATGTATCCTCTCTTTTTTGACCCTATATATAAAAAGGCGGAATTTGTCCGCACTGACGGAAAGTTCTCCGTGGGTTACGCGGACGACAGACGCGGCGTCGAGGTGAGCGAAACGGGCGACGTTACGTTTTCCATGTACGCTCCCGAGGCAAAAACCGTGGAGGTTGCAGGCATCAGCGGCAGCATGAGCAATGAAAGGATCGCCCTGGAAAAAGAACAGGACGGCTTTTTCAGCGTCACCGTACACGGAATGAACCCGGGTTTTCATTATCACAACTGGTTCGTGGACGGCGTAAAGGTCATGAATCCGGCCGCGCCTTTCTGTTACGGATGTTTTGGAGCGACCAATTTCTTTGAGGTTCCCGAGCCCGGAAAAGATTTCTATTTCGTAAAGGATGTTCCTCACGGCGAGGTGCAGATCCATAAATATGTATCAGGAGTAAACCGTCATGTAAAAAACTGTTATGTCTACACGCCGCCCGGATATTATGAGAATACTGAAAGGAAATATCCGGTGCTCTACATTCAGCATGGCGTGGGGGAAAACGAGACGGGCTGGATCTGGAACGGAAAGCTTAACTTTATTCTCGACAATTTGATTGCGCAGGGAAAATGCCGTGAAATGCTTGTGGTCATGTGCAGCGGGTACGCGTTTTGCGAGGGAGAAGATCCCGTCTTTTATCCAGGCGATTTTGACGGGGAGCTTGTAATGGACTGCATACCTTACGTGGAATCGGTCTTCCGTGTAAAAAAGGGAAGGGAAAACAGAGCCATGGCGGGACTGTCGCTAGGCTCCGCCCAGGCTGCGCTGACAGTGGCAAAGCACCAGGATCTGTTCGCGTATCTTGGAGTCTTTTCCGGTGTGCGGGACGATATGTTTGAGACTGTAATCAAACAGAACGAGCGGTACCCGATGGGATATATCCTGCTGACCTGCGGTGTGGGAGAACGTGGTCTCGACAAGATCCAGGAGGGATTTACGGAGCAGTTTAAACAGTGCGGAATCAGGGCGGGACAGAGAAGCTATACGGGCTTCCATGAGTGGCACGTATGGCGCGAGAGCCTGAGGGACTTTGCCTCGGAAATCTTTAAAGAGCCCTTAAAGAGCGGAAACACGCAGGATACAGAGCCTGTGTTTGCACAGAGGAGCACGGAGGTTTCGACGGAGCGTCTGGACAGCCAGACTTACGCTGAGCACATGCTGTTTGGAGATCCGATTTATAAGGGTCTTGTGCTTGCGGTGGACGAAAAGGGAAGGCCCGCGGGAAAATACCGCGACGTTCATCCGGGAGTGGAGATAGTGGGCGAAGGCATGGCGCGTTTCTGGGTGCAGGCGGCCGGCGCGGAATCGGTAGAGGTTGATATATGGGGAATGAGACGGGTGTCTCTTGAGAAGGCTGAGGGAGAAGACGGCGAGGCCGGACTGTGGACGGGGACGGTATCTAATATAGAGCCGGGATTTCATTATCACAGCTATCTGGTAAACGGCACGCAGTTTGTAAGTCCGGACGCGCCGGTGGGTTACGGCGGTTTCAGGGCGGTAAATTATTTTGAGATGCCGGAGAGTTACTTTGAGGAGTACCGCATACGTCAGGTTCCTCACGGAGCAGTCCGCATGAATTATTATATCTCGGAGAAGACTAAAAGGACGGCTCTCTGCTATGTTTACACGCCCGCTTCCTATGACAGGGAGCCTCAAAAGCGCTATCCGGTGCTTTACCTGCAGCATGGCGGAGGAGAGAATGAAACCGGATGGGTATGGCACGGAAAGCTTGCCAATATTGCCGACAACCTGATCGCCGGAAACAGGATGCAGGAGATGATCGTCGTGATGAGTACGGGGTACGCTTTCCCTAAGGAGGGGTATCATCCGTCTCTTACGGATTTTGTGAACACTCTCCCGGATGAAATTGTTCCTTTTATAGACAGGACGTACCGCACAATTGCCGACAGGGAGCACCGCGCCCTCGCCGGACTTTCAATGGGAGGTATGCAGACGCAGAGGATAGTCTTTGACCGCCCGGAACTGTTTGCATGGGCAGGCATTTTCTCGGGAGGACTGCTTATACGCGACGAAGAATGTGACTACAGCGATATCCTGCTGGATCCGAAGGCGTTTGCTGGGAGATTTAAGCTCCTCTTTGTGGCGAGCGGGCAGCAGGAGAGCTTTTACGAATCAACAAAGAGTAATGTTGACACGGTACAGAGACACAAGGTGCCGGTAGAGATGTATGAAGCTCACGGCTATCACGACTGGACGTTCTGGAGACACTGCCTGAGGAAGTTTTTGCCGAAGCTGTTTATGTGACTGCTTTTGACGGATACGCCGCCGCGTGATATGAGCCATATAGAAAAACTCCGTTGTGATCAGACAGTAATAGTGGGTGTAGGCGACTGCGGGTGAAAACAGGTCGATGCCTGCGTAATCCCGCCCGCGGTTGTCTGCTGCTTCACTCATTTTGCATTATATCCGGCGTCTGTCAGGACTTCCAGATCTTTATAATCTTAATCAGTTTACTCTTGTCCTTGTCGCTCAATTTGGAGGTAAGCTCCATAAGCTCGTTGTCAAGAGCGGTTTTCCTGTATTCCGGCTCGACGCGCCCAATCAGGGAATCAAGAGAAATATTCATAAGCTTTGCATAATACATAAGGATTCTCAGTGACATGGCAGTGCGGTTATTCTCAACATTGCTTATGTAACCGGGAGTCACGTTCAGCGCCTCCGCAACCTCCGCCTGTGTCAGCTTCATCTGGATCCGCAGCTCCTTGATCTGTGACCCGAGATTGTCAAATTCTTCATTGTTGATATTGCGCATAAGTTACCCCTTTCCGGACCTTCTTTGCTTTTCTGGATCGATCCCAATGTAAAAAGTATATAATAAATATGTTTATTTTTAAAGATATTATTTCGATTTTTATTGTGATATAAATATATAAATGCTGTTTTTAAGCGAATTTTACTGTAAATTGCGGCAAAAGAAAAATTTATAAAATTTTGCAGGCGATTGCCGTAAAAGTGCCGCAAAAGGATATTGATACTTGCATAACAGGCGGAATTATGGTAAAACAAGAGAGGTTTTACTATTGGAAACATGCCTTCCGGCAGAATCGTATAGGAGCAGGGAATGACGGGATGCGGTTTTACGTTGATTATTCCGGCACTGAATCCGGATGAAAAACTTATACAGACAGTGTCTTCCGCGGTACAGGCGGGTATTGACGATATTATTATTGTAAACGACGGAAGCAGTCCGCAGACCCTGCGGTATTTTGATGAGATTGGCGGAGCTTATCCGCAGGTAACAATCCTGAGCCATGAGAGAAATCTCGGAAAGGGCGCGGCGTTAAAAACGGCCTTTGCCTACTATCTGGAAAACAGGCGTGGAAAGACGGGCGTCGTGACTGCGGACAGCGACGGGCAGCATAAAACCGAGGATATCCTCGCATGCGCACATGAGATGGAATCGGCTCCTCCCGCGGTAGTGCTGGGGTGCCGCGATTTCAGCCTTGAAAATGTGCCGGCAAAGAGCCGAATGGGAAACAGGGCAACTTCCACCGTCTTCAGGATTTTTTTCGGCATGAAACTGTCGGATACGCAGACAGGGCTACGCGCCATACCTGACATGTACATAAAACGCCTTATGGAAGCGGCGGGAGAGCGATATGAGTATGAGACAAACATGCTTATTTTGATGGGACAGCTTCATATCCCGTACCGCGAACTGAAGATAGAGACGGTTTACTTTGAGGAAAACAGGGCGTCGCACTTTCGTCCGGTCAGGGATTCCATTCGGGTTTACGGCCTGATTTTAAAATATGCGGCCGCTTCGCTTGCCTCGGCGGGTGTGGATATTCTGACGTTCTTTCTGCTGGGTAGGTTTATTATTACGGAAGGGAGCCGTGCGGCGGTTCTCGCCTGTACCCTGGGCGCCCGTATAGTTTCGTCGGTGGTAAATTTCTGCATCAACAGGAGGCTTGTGTTTGACAGCAGACTGGGAGCTGCAAAGACGTTTCTGCGCTATGTGTGTATTGCCGTGCCTGTGATGCTTGCCTCCTGGCTTTCCGTGTACGGTTTCTCCGCTCTGACAGGGGCGGGTCAGGCGGGACGCACCCTGATTAAGGTGCCTGTTGACACCGTACTGTTTCTGCTAAGCTTCCGTATGCAGAAAAGCTGGGTATTTGCACAGAAGGATTATCCGGAGGAAGAATGATCGATAAGGGCGGACAAGTAAAATGAAGGATGAAGTGCAGATAAATAAAATAAAGAAGAAAGGCCGTGCGGGGAGGGTCGTAAGGAGGACTTTGCTGGTACTGTTTTCCGTACTGTTTTTTCTGGTGTTTTCGCTTTATGCGTTCTGCCGTATGCTGCTTACGGGCCCGAGTCCCACGGTGAGGGATCAGGTTGTGCTCTCGGCCATGCAGGCAAGCGCCACAAAATGGCTGCCGGGACTTTTTATTGACAGTGCGCTTGTGCAGGAGATATGCGAGCGCAGCGCACAGGTCCAGGAGGAAGTTATATCCATGGGGGCAATGCGAGGCAGGAAGGATCAGGAAAATGACGGTGAAAATGGCGAAGCGGAAGCTAAAGAGGACGAATGGGCTGACGCTGTGGACGGAATGATTTACAAGACGTATAACGGTTCAAGCTTTAAGGCTTATATTCTGATCGTAAAGGATCCTTCCAGAGTCTATGTGGGCACATCGAGCGATTATAAAAGCGGCAAGATTGGCGCCCGCATTTTTGACATCGCGGAGAGCGAGGGAGCGGTTGCGGCAATCAACGCGGGGGAATTTTCCGATATAGGCGGACAGGGTACGGGAGATACTCCAATCGGCCTGACCTATTCGAAGGGCCAGTGTGTGTGGAATGACGGTCTGAAGCGCACCTTTATAGGATTTGACGAAAACAACATTCTGCACGCTGCGGATTCAATGACAAAGGAGCAGGCGGACGCGCTTGGCATCCGCGATGCTGTCTCGTTTCAAAACGGCAATGTACTGATTACAAACGAGGGCGATTCCGTGACTCTTTACTATGCTGAAGGGAATACGGGTATGGCCCAGAGAACAGCCATCGCACAGAGGGAAGACGGGGCCGTGATCCTGGTTGTTACGGACGGGAGGACCGCCAGCAGCTTCGGAGCGACGCGAAACGATATCATAGATCTTCTTGTATCAGAGGGAGCGGTGGTCGCGGGTATGCTTGACGGTGGCTCCTCAGCCATGATGTATTATAAGGATTATTACACGAAATATGATATAGATGTGGAAAGCCTTGACGAATATCAGAGACAGGGACTGACAAACAGGTACAAGGCCTTTACAAAGCCGCGGCACATGCCCACATTTTTCCTTGTGGCGCCGGAATCCTGAGCGAAGGAGGATAAAGGTCTGTGGAAGAAAAAAGCGAAAAGCGCAGAAAATTCAGACTGTCATGGTTCTGGGTGATATATTTGACGACGCTGTTTATGGCGTTTCTGCTG
>CANQSE010000019.1 GCA_947626405.1 uncultured Acetatifactor sp.
GGCGACTTGTAACGGTATGTCAGTTTCCGGTGGGAGTATTGACTATTCCCACGAACAGCGGCAGGCCGCTGTCCCCTGTGATGCAGAACAGGAAGGGGCGATCAAGGACAAAGTCCACTTCCTCGTCGGGCGGCATGGCAGCGCCGGCTGCAAGCATCACCGTGAATGCGGCGGCGGTGCAGCCTTCCTCGTCGATTTTTACCCTTGCCGCGTGGTCGGCGCTGGAGAGCACAATGGGCGCGTCAGTATCAGTAGTCATGGGAGTGAAGTCGGCGCGGTACGGGTCGAATACGTCAGTGACCCCCAGCTTCTGCAGCCCTTCTCCTAAATCAAATTGAGATGCCACGTCAAATTTGGGAATGGATTTGTTCACAAACAGGAATTTGGTATTTTCCCATTTACCACGGTTAAAGAGGAAATTCACCGTCTCTTTGTCGGAGAGCAGCTCCTCCGGAGTGATGCCTTCGTCCGGAAGGATAAACCACATCTGGCCTCCTTCTTCAAAGCCCTGACTGATGGCGGCAAAATGCTCTCCCCAATAGTAGTTCTGATCGTCCCGCTGGTGCATAAAATCAGCTTCGATATCCCCATTGGGGCTGTGGAAGGTCTCGGATACTGTGTTTGTTTCGGAAAATTCATGGCTCCATTTTGCCCTGAAGTATACGGAGGTCGCCAGGGCGAGGACAGTTTCGGGATCCATGGTGACATTTCCTGCCTGATCCGCTAAAAGTCCGCCTGTCTGTTGGGTAAGCCACTCCTGCAGGGCCTTGTTGTATTCGTCAGTGCCCATCTCTCCCTGATAGGACGATGCGTAGAGATCCCGTGCGAGTGTATCCAGAGTGTCCTGATTGAAGCTTATATCTCTGTTCAGCCAGAGGGAGCTTGCGAGGATGGATGTCAGCGCCCCGTCGTCACGGTAATTGCAGTGCCAGACGTCGCTTGCCTGTTTACGCAGCGCGTCCGTACTGTCGCTGCCAAGAAGGGAGAGGATCTGGGAGCAGCTTTCGCCGTCCGTAAGCTGAGCCAGCATACTGAGCGCCATATAGACATTTAAGGGGGAGTAGACCCTGTTCTGCCCGTCTGTGTCTGATAAAAATACGGCGGAGCTGTTCATGAAAAAGGTCTGCAGGGAGGAGATGTCCCCAAGATCCCGACGCTGCGCCCGGACATCTTCCCACCAGTCTTCAAATTGCTTCTCTGTATGTGGCTCTCCGGGGTAGGGAGCCATTTGAGGATATTGAGCTTCGGCAAGGGCATAAGCTTTCAACTCTCCGCCGGGACGGAGAAAGACGTGAACAAGCATATCAGGGAGATTATCGTATTTTCCCCGTAAATATCCGTATTTAAAAGCAGGCAGAAGAATACCGCAAATGATGGCAATGGCAAGTACCGCAGCAGCAGCGCCAAACCAACGCGCTTTTTTGTGACGTTTCTGCTTTCCGGGGGCGGACTTTGTCCCTTCAACAAGGTCATCCCTTATATCGGTTATTCCATCGTAAATATCGTTTGGATTCATGGCTCTACTCCTTTAGTTTCCAGAAATGTGCGCAGCCCTTTGCGTAGACGCAATAGCCGCTGTGAACAGTTGTTTGACCGCTCATTAAGCTTCGCGGCCAGTTCCTTTACCGAATCTGCGTACCAATATCTGCGGACAAAAAGCCAGCGGTCCGTATCATCCAGGGTGTCCAGCCAGTCACTGATCGCTTCCGCGAGGATATGCCGTTCGACGGACGCTTCCACCGTGCAGGTGGAAGGCACGCAGTCTTCAAGCTCCGAAAGCAGGATTTCGATCCCGTCATATCGTTTCCCTGCGTGATCGCGTCGCCATCGGCTGACGGACAGATTGCGTGTGATTCGCCCGAGGAAAGCGCCAAGATACGCCGGACGATCAGGAGGCATTTTGTTCCAGGCGGCATACCAGGTGTCGTTGACACATTCCTCTGCGTCCTCCTTCAGCCCGAGAAGCCGCATGGCGATTGAGCGGCACATTCCGCCGTATTTTCTGTCAGATTCTGTAATGGCCTGTTCTTCCCGCCTGTGATAAAGCTCAATAATGGCAGTATCGTCCATGGTAATCTCCATTCCAAGCGAATGTATTCGCTTTGAGTTTTAAGCGACGGGCAGACTATCTTCCCGTTCTGTTTGGTTCCCTTTACAAGTAAAGTCGCAAAACAAGTGAAAAAATGACAGATACTTTTTTGACCCTTCTGTAAAGAATAAAAGTGAAACCATTTTCCGAAAGTTCATAAGAATACTTTATCTTTGCATCCCTGCACAAACTGTCGATACGCTTAAGGCCGCTTCCAAACCGCTCAATAGACTTGTTCAAATTATATTTAAAAGCCCGCAAACATTATTGTTTACGGGCTTGAAAAGACTTTCTACGCAAGAACATTTATGTTCTTGCCGGTAAAACATAGCTTTTCTTAAGTTGTGTTCTTTACAACTTTAGAAAAGCTTTTTACCGTTAGCTCCCCGAGTTGGGCTCGAACCAACAACCCTTCGGTTAACAGCCGAATGCTCTACCATTGAGCTATCGAGGAAAATTATTTGCGCTGCCTTAAATATGGCGGCACACCATATAACTGTAAGATGTCTGCTGGGCTTAAGAACCTGCGTTTTTCTTTCGTCCTGGCATATTATATGCAAAATTTTTCCTTTTATACCGTATAAATAAAATGCAACGCCGCAATTACAGGCACTTTTCAAGAGCAGATAACGGGAGTCGAACCCGCCTTTCCAGCTTGGGAAGCTAGCGTTCTACCGATGAACCATATCTGCGCGGTAACGCACCGGGGTAAATCCGCTCCAGCGCTGTTTACCTGCTTAGTATAACATATCAGGCGACAGATTACCAGCATTATTTTTGCGTTATGCCTATGAAAATAATTTTACTTCATATCTCTGAAAAAGGAGGAAGACCTCTCGGATTGCTATTCACCTGCTATTCACCGCAGAAAACCCCGCTTGCTATTCACCATTATTTTTTGAATTAAAAATTTAATGAAAAACATTAAAATTGTATTGACAAACGTAATTAATGGGTTTATACTGGCATTACAAACCGCGGGATGTAGTAACATTTATACTTGTATCAGGCAGGAGGAAGACAATCATGAACGAACAAAACAATAAAATGGAGAAGATAAAGCGGATCAGCAACATAGCAATGAGAATCTCGGTGATCTGTAAGGTATTTATGATCATGGCGGCAGTGGTGACGTTTATGGGCGGAATTATTCTGCTTGCGGTCCCCAGGGCCGGTAATGAGTGGGATAGATTAAGAGAGGTGGTGGAATCGGGACAGTTCAACGTAGATATCAGATTATTTGGTTTCGACGTCTCCACGGATATTGCGGGCGGCGCCGCGAATTTTGACAAACTGGCTTTAGCGACGGGATTTATGTTTGTCATGTGCGTGCTGTTTGTTTTATTTGCGCTCACCCTGCATTACGTTGCTAAGGTTTTTAAGGAGATCAGGGACAGCGATTCGCCGTTCAGGCCGGCTGTACTTAAGAGATTGAGAATGACGTTTATTCTGATCGTTCTGATGTCGTCACAGAACAGCCTGTTCTTCGGAGTGGTAGTAGCTATTGCACTTTGGTGCGTTTATTGTATAGTTGATTACGGATGTGAATTGCAAAGGCTGTCCGACGAGACATTGTAACACATCATAACGGAAGCGGGGAAAAAGTATGGCGATTATATTGAGGCTCGACAGAATGATGGCCGACAGAAAAATATCATTGAACGAACTTGCGGAAAAGGTGGGCATAGCAAATGTAAACCTCTCCAACATCAAAACGGGTAAGGTGAGTGCGATTCGCTTCTCAACCCTCAATGCGATTTGCGATGTGCTGGACTGTCAGCCGGGCGATCTGCTGGAATTTAGGAGAGATGTGGCAGAGACGAAGGAAAGTCCCTGACTAAAACCTGATATCCGCCGCTCACAGACGGCACAGAAAGCAGTAAATCACCAAGGGGGACATGCGCAATGTATGAACTTGTACAGGTTTCAGACAGCAGCTATTACATTCAAAGCCCTGCAAAAGCAGGGCTTGTCAGGCTGAATGAAAAAGAGGTTTGCCTTATCGACAGCGGCAGCGACAAAGACGCAGGGCGGAAAATCCGGCAGATTCTGGACGCTAACGACTGGAAGCTTACAGCTATATATAATACTCATTCAAACGCCGATCACATTGGTGGCAACAAATATTTACAGGGACAAACAGGCTGTAAGATCTACGCGCCGGGTATAGAGTGTGATTATACAAGACATCCGGTTTTGGAGCCGTCATTTTTGTATGGCGGCTATCCATTCAGAGAACTCAGGCACAAATTTCTTTTGGCACAGGAAAGCGTCGCGGAGGATTTGACAAAAGACGTTTTGCCGTGCGGCTTTGAAGCTATCCCTTTGCCGGGACATTTCTTTGATATGACAGGTTTTCGGACACCGGATAATGTAGTCTATCTTGCCGATTGCCTTTCAAGCAGGGAAACTTTGGATAAATATCAAATCAGTTTTATCTATGACGCAGGAGCGTACATAAAGACGCTTGAAATGGTGAAATCACTTGCAGCAAAAATGTTTGTCCCGGCTCATGCCGAAGCAACAGAAGATATTTCAGCGCTGGCTCAGTATAACATTGATAAAGTACAGGAAATTGCCGGTAAAATCATCGACTTGTGTAAGGAGCCGCTTTGTTTTGAGGCGATTTTGCAGCGGTTATTTGCGGAGTATGCCCTGACGATGAATTTTGAACAATACGTGCTTGTCGGCAGTACGGTCCGTTCATATCTTGCATGGTTAAAGGACACAGACAGACTGGATGCTGTCTTTGAAAATAATATGCTGCTCTGGAGGCGCAAATAGACGCAAAATTGTTTTTGCGAAGGATTAATCATAGTTTTTTGCGGAGGATTAATTGTATTTTTTTACTTGATTTTCGCCGGATATGTTGTTATACTGTTGATGATGTTGAAACGCAGTCAGGAGGAGAAAACTCCTAAGCTTCATCATCTCGGGGCATTAGCGCAGCTGGGAGCGCGCCACACTGGCAGTGTGGAGGCCACGGGTTCAAGTCCCGTATGCTCCATTCAGAAGGCTTATATGATTTCATCAACCGCCGAGCCTTTTATATCCTCGTCGATCAGGCTAAGCCTGTCAAGAAGGCTCTGAACCTCACGGCGGATGTCTTCTTTTGTCCTGTCAAGATCCAGGATTTCATCTGTATTGACATCCTCGGAGAGGTTCTGTGACGCCTTGGGGCTTTCGTCCTGTTTTTCCTGAAGCTCCTCCTGCTTTTCCTTTTCCTCCCGGATTTTTTCCGCCTTTTCCTCCCGTTCCTTTTGTTTTTCGTCAATGCTTTGTTTTGCTTCGTCAAGCACCATGCCAAGGATATCTTCGCCGGCCGATTCAATGATTTTTTCTGCTTCTTCCTGAGTCTTTACCATGGGAGCTTTTTTTAGCCTGTCCAGCCTGGTGCCGCGGATCAGGGCGTTCTCAGCCATAATGGTGCGCTCGTTTTTGGAAAGAGAGTTCAGGTCGTACTCCTCGCGGTCAGCCAGATCCTGCATCCATTCTCTGTATTCCTCCGGCTGTGACGAAAGAGGAGTATTTTCGGTAACGCCGTAATAATCCATAAGTTCTTCGCGTTTCTGGGCTACTTCCTTTAAATCATTTTGAAACTGCAGGTTTTCGTCCTGCATCAGGCGTATGTGTTCTCTGCTGTTGTCAAGTTCCTTATCGACGGATTTTGATGAATCCCAGGTATCTTTAACAAGCTTAAGCGCTTCCTGGCGGGCCTTTTCCTTCTTCTGGCGGATCCGTTCCGTCAGGGTGTCTGTGCCGTTTAAATTTCCGGCAAATACGGTTTTACGGTCTTTTATATCTTTTTCGGCGTTTTTACCGGCGGATGTCCTATATGAAATTTCCGGTTCTTCACTCGCAAACAATGTGATATCAGATTTAACCTTCATGACCTGTTGCCTCCTCACTCCCGTTTCGGCCGCCAATATGCAAAAAGCCGCGTCCGCCCGCTGGAAAAATACTTCAACATATATATCGGACACCGATGGAATTTTTATTAGCGGAGGGATTTTAACCATTGAACATAAGTCAGATGTAGATTATAATGTTACATATAAAAAAATCGGGCCAGGGGCTGCGGTAAACAGGGGGTGCGCCTTTATGGGCGATGCTTCCGGAAAGAGGGCTTATGGGAGTTTTATCCGAATTGGAACCAAAGAAGGTTTTTTCCTGTTTTGAGGAGATCACAAAAATACCTCGCGGCTCGGGAAATATGGAGAAAATCAGCGATTACATTGTGAGATTCGCAATGGAACGGGGATTGTTCTTTGTAAAGGACGAGCTGAAAAACGTTATTATAATTAAGGAAGCTTCGGACGGATATGAGAATGAGCCGGCGCTTATTCTGCAGGGACATATGGACATGGTTGCCGTGAAGGAGCCGGATTGTCCTCTGGATCTGAAAACGCAGGGACTTAAGGCTGCGGTCCGCGGCGACGAGATTTATGCTGAGGGCACGAGCCTTGGGGGAGACGACGGCATTGCGGTTGCGTATTGCCTGGCGCTGCTTGACTCTGACGACATAAAGCATCCCAGGCTTGAGGTTGTGCTGACCGTGGACGAGGAGGTGGGCATGGACGGAGCGAGAGGGATCGATCTGTCAATGCTTACCGGAAACAGGATGATAAACCTCGATTCGGAAGACGAGGGAATCTTCCTTGCAAGCTGTGCGGGCGGTGCGAGGGTCAGGTGCCGGCTGCCTTTAAAGGCTTCGGGAACGCGCGATGGTGTGCTTAAGCTTCAGATGGGCGGTCTTGCCGGAGGCCATTCCGGAGGTGAAATCCACAAGGAACGGGGAAATTCCAACTGTCTGATGGGCAGAGTCCTATATGAAATCTGCCGTGTTGTTCCGGTGGAGCTTGCCGGCGTTGAGGGCGGTCTTGCCGACAACGCCATTCCCAGAGAAACCGACGCTCTTATCTGGGTAAGAGAAGAAGACAGGCATGTACTTGACGGCCTGGTTGAAAAGATTGAGAAAGAGATCAGGGATGAGCTTTCGGTAAAGGATCCCGGATTTTATCTCAAAATAAGCGGACAAAGCAAGGGAAGCTATCCCTGTATTACAGCGGAGGACACAAGGCGTGCGGCGGCTTTCCTCCATGCTCTGCCAAACGGCGTACAGGCCATGAGCGCCGATATACCTGATTTGGTTGAAACCTCGTTAAACCTTGGCGTCCTCACGATGTCCGCCCAAAATGGACCCGGGCTTGAGGCGGAATTTTCAGTGCGAAGCAGCGTGGAGAGCGCAAAGAGGGCGCTTATCAGCAAGCTTTTTGCGGTGACTGAGACGGCTGGGGGAAGCTGCGAGGTAAGCGGTGATTATCCGGGCTGGAAATATCGCAAGGATTCGCCCCTCAGGGAAAAAATGACAGCCGTTTATGAGAAAATGTATGGCAAAAAGCCAAAAATAGAGGCAATTCACGCGGGGCTTGAATGTGGAATCCTTGGAAGCAGGATAAAGGATCTTGACTGTGTATCAATCGGTCCTGACATGCGCGATATCCATACGACGGAGGAAACATTGAGCATTTCGTCAGCCGCCCGTGTGTGGGAGTATCTCATAAGGCTGCTGGAACAAAAGGATAACTGACGGAAAAACCGAAAGGAGCGCAAAATGAAGGAGTTTGACTACAAAAAGGTGGCGGATCCTGAATTTTTCAGGGAAAACAGGCTAGACGCCCATTCCGACCACAAATGGTACGGGGGATATGAGGAGGAGCATGACGGAAACAGCCGGTTCATAAAGCCGCTTAACGGATTGTGGAAATTTTCCTATGCACCCAATTACCGATCCGCCGTGCAGGGCTTTGAGGGGGAGGATTACGACTGCAGGTGCTGGGACGACATTCGGGTGCCCGCACATATCCAGATGGAAGGGTACGATCGTCCGCAGTATGTGAACGTGGCCTATCCATGGGACGGGCATGAGGACATTGTGCCGGGCCAGATCCCACAGGATTTTAACCCGGTGGCAAGCTATGCAAAATATTTTACGCTGCCCGACGAGATGAAAGGCGCTCCGGTTTACATCTCCTTTCAGGGTGTGGAGAGCGCGATGGCTCTCTGGTGCAACGGAGCGTATGTGGGTTATGCCGAGGATACTTTTACGCCTTCGGAGTTTGAGCTGACGCCGTATCTTAAAGAGGGAGAAAACAAGCTGGCGCTCAGGGTGTTTAAATGGTGCGGCGGAAGCTGGTGTGAGGATCAGGACTTTTTCAGATTTTCCGGAATTTTTCGTGACGTATATCTGTATACGGTACCCAGGGTGCATATATGGGATATGAAGATCCGGACTATTTTTGCGGACGGCCTGGACAGGGCGGAGCTTGCGCTGGATCTCAAAGCCTCAGGGGAAGGACGCGTATCCGTAAGGCTTCTCAGGGAAAAGATGAGTTTCAGGTACAGCGATGAATATTGTGCGCATCCGGGACAGGTTACGTCGAGTGAGGAGATTGCTTCGTTTACTGAGGAGCTTAAAGAGACGAGCCATATTGTGATACCTGTGGAGCATCCTGACCTCTGGAGCGCGGAGGAACCGAACCTTTATAAGCTTTTTCTTGAGATATACGACGGGGACGGCAAGCTCCAGGAAGTGATTCCGCAGCTTGTGGGCTTCAGAAAATTTGAGCTTTCGCAGGGACTTATGAAGCTCAACGGAAAAAGGATCGTTTTTAAGGGTGTAAACCGCCACGAGTTCAGTTCCTATACGGGACGCGTTCCCCGAGAGGAGGAGCTGTGGAGGGATCTTGTTACAATGAAGCAAAACAACATAAATGCCATACGCACATGCCATTATCCCAACGACTCAAGGCTTTATGGCCTGTGCGACCAGCTCGGCATTTATATGATAGACGAATGTAATCTGGAGTCTCACGGCTCATGGGATCCCGTATCACGCGGCGCGAGGGATTCTTCGTATCTTGTGCCGGGGGATCATCCCGAGTGGAACAAGATTGTGCTTGATCGTGCAAACTCCATGTACCAGCGCGACAAAAATCACCCCGCCATACTTATTTGGTCATGCGGAAACGAGGCATACGGAGGGAAAAACATATACGATATGTCGTGCTTTTTCCATGAACAGGATCCGGACCGGCTGGTGCAGTACGAGGGAATATGCCATGACAGGCGCTATCCGGACACAAGCGATGTGGAGAGCCAGATGTACACTCCGGCTGCTGGTATTAAGAGCTGGCTGGAAAAAGAGCGGAGCAAGCCTTTTATCTGCTGCGAATACACTCACGCCATGGGAAATTCCTGCGGCGCCATGCACAAATACACAGATCTGACTGATACGGAGCCGCTCTATCAGGGCGGGTTTATATGGGATTATGTGGATCAGTCAATTGTCAGGAAGGACAGGTACGGCGTTGAATTTCTGGCATACGGAGGAGATTTTGACGACAGACCAAACGACGGGAATTTCAGCGGAAACGGAATCGTATACGGCGGTAAGCGAAACGCTTCTCCCAAGATGCAGGAGGTAAAATTCAATTACCGCAGTATTTCGGTTGAGGTGGAGGAGGATGCCGTCACCGTCACAAACAAGAACCTTTTTGTCAATACGGGGCGGTTTGACTGCGTGACTGTTCTTGAGAAAGACGGAAAGAGAGTCGGCGAGTACCCGATTAAAGCCGATGTCGAGCCCGGAGAGACGGCGAGGATTCCTAATCCGGTCAGGCTGCCCGGGACTGCAGGGGAATATGTGGTTACGGTTTCGTTCCGTCTGAAGGAGGATACGGCGTGGGCCGGGGCGGGACATGAGGTGTCATTCGGACAGGGAATATTCAGGAAAAAAGAAGGCTTGATCGCGGATGTGCCCTTGAAGGAAAAGAGGCCGTTTAAAATCATACATGGGACATTTCACCTTGGAATCCGTGGAGAAGGCTTTGAAGCGCTGTTTGGCGGAGGAGGCCTTGTTTCCTATAAATACGGTGGAAGGGAGATGCTCAAATCCGTTCCCATGCCTAATTTCTGGCGTGCGCCTATCGACAATGACAACGGAAACCACATGGCGGAGCGGTACGGACAGTGGAAGCTTGCCAGTCTTTATTTGAGCGGCTGGGGGGCGCAGGGACCCAATCCGCATGTAGAGGAAGGGGAAAATTCAGTAAAGGTTTCCTATCAGTATGTGTTCCCCACCACGCCCAAGGGAGGCTGCGGCATATGCTATGAAGTGTTCGGAGACGGCTCCGTTGAGGTGACATTGTCGTATGATCCCGTGGAGGGGCTTGGAGATATGCCGGAGTTTGGCGTCATGTTTAAGATGGACGCGGATTTTGACAACCTGGAGTGGTACGGAAACGGTCCTGCGGAAACCTATGCCGACAGGCAGCATGGAGCAAAGCTGGGGCTGTATCGGAATAAAGTCGCCGACAACATGGCTGGGTATCTTGTCCCGCAGGAGTGCGGAAATAAAACTCAGGTCAGATACGCAAAGGTAACTGACGATAGGGGCAGGGGGCTTATTTTTGCGGGGGACGGCATGTCATTTTCGGCTCTGCCGTATACGCCGCATGAGCTTGAAAACGCAAAACATGCTTATGAACTTCCGAAGGTGCATTATACGGTGATACGGGCGGCTCTTGCCCAGATGGGCGTGGGCGGTGACGATAGCTGGTGGTCAAGGGTTCATGAGGAATATCTGCTCAAGGTAAACAAACGGCTGGAATTTAGGTTTGTATTTAAGGGAATCTGAGTCGAAGCACAGGCGCGTCTGCCGGGAGAACATCGGAAGTATCGGGCATGACCTGGGGGAAAAGGCTGAAGTGTTACGTTTTGCGGAAAATGTTAAAAAAGGGTATTGCTTTTTTTGCCGCGGCGCGGTATAATATGACACGTGTCGCGGGGTGTGGCTCAGCTTGGTTAGAGCGCCGTCTTAGGGAGGCGGAGGTCGCGAGTTCGAATCCCGCCACTCCGATACATCAGGAAGTCCGGAAAACCTTGAAATACAGGGTTCCGGACTTCTTTTTATTTGCATTACAGTTAGTCTGTACTTACTTGTGTGTTAAATTATAGTGTTATTTTATATGTTTTGTTATTTGAATTGGAGTAGAAATTGGGTCAGTAAAAACATATTTTTATTTTCATTCTGAAAAAAAGGTGATATAATATATGAAACAGGCAAAACATGTATGGGGGTTATGCCGTAGTCAGTTGCGGGCTGCCGTTATGAGGGCTGTTTTGCACCACATTGTAGGAGGAGATCGGATACTATGAAAAACAAGAAAATGAGCACTGTTATTACCGCAATCGTCTCTTGTGTCACCGCAGTATGTATGCTGCTGCTTTTCCTGGTTGCCAGTCTGAATATGACTTCGGCGATGAGGGATTCCGCGAGAAACAATATGGTAACATCGCTGAATGCCCGGGCGCAGCTTATAGAACAGTATGTGGCGCAGGCTGAGAGCCTTATGATCGCTTTCGGCAAATCTCCGGTCGTGGCGGATCTGCTGAGAGATCCTGACAATGCTGCCGCGACGCAGAAGGCCCAGGATTATACGGTGAATTTCTACAAGGACCTCGACGGCTGGGAAGGCGTCTACATAGCGGAGTGGGATTCCCATGTGCTGACGCATATCAATCCCGGGGCAATAGGCATTTATACCCGTGAGGGAGATCCTTTAAAGCAGATGCAGGACGGCATACTTGCAGCCGGAGCAGTATATAACATAGGTATACTTGTTTCCCCCGCTTCTCAGCAGCTGACGCTCTCTCTGTACAGCCCTGTTTACGACACGGACGGCGATATCCTTGGTTATGTGGGAGGCGGACAGTTTGCAACCAGCCTGACGAATCCCCTTCAGCAGGTAGTTGTGGAGGGCCTCGAGAACGCCAGGGATTATATGATAAATACGGCGGCCGCTACATATATTTATGATCAGGATGAATCGCTGGTCGCTACGGAAATTGAGAATCCCATGCTTCTGGAGGTAATTGACAAGATAAACAACGATCCTTCGCAGCTTGTGGGAGAAATAGAGTATGTCGATGAGAACGGAGTAAAGAGTGTTGCAATGTACCAGTACCTGCCTGATCGTCAGTGGGCAGTGGTATTGAGCGACAGTGAAAGCGAAATTTACAGTCTTGCAAACACAAACAGGATTACTTTCGGTATTCTCTGTATCGTGGCGTTTATCCTGATCGCCGTGTTGTCATTCGCGGCAGTTAAGGTTTGCGTGAAGCCTCTGGATGTGGTTGAGAGATCCATCGACAGACTGAAGAATCTGGAGCTCAGGATCCCGACGGATATGAAAAAGTATGTGGGCGGTGCAAGCGAGACAGGAAAGATTGCAACGGCGGTCGATTCGCTTTATACAACCCTGCAGAATATCGTGTCTACACTTCGTGGCTGTACGGAATCGCTTGGCGAGTCAACCGACAGGATGAGTGAAGCGACACATACGCTCGTTGAATATGTCGGAGATAACTCCGCCACCACCGAGGAGCTTGCGGCAAGCATCACAACGACCAACGAAGCCATAGACAATGTGACGGGTGAGATTGAGAGAATCTCAGAGCTTGTGCAGCATGTCGAGGAGAAGGTGACGGCAGGGGATGAAAAGAGCAATCAGCTCCTCCACACTGCGGCTTCAATGAAGGAAATGGCCGAGAATACTCTGGGTGAGACAGCCGAAAAGATAGAAGTGAACAGAAAGAACGTTGAGGCCGCAATGGTCAACCTGCAGTCGCTTACCAGAATCAATGACATGGCACAGCAGATCCTGGAGATTGCAAACCAGACCAACCTTTTGTCGCTGAACGCGTCGATCGAGGCTGCCAGGGCCGGAGAGCAGGGCAGAGGATTTGCGGTTGTGGCTCAGGAAATCGGAAATCTTGCATCAAATTCCTCCGCTACAGCTACACAGATCTCCGATATCTGCGGAGAGATCAATACAAACATCAAGAATGTGCAGACCTGCGTGGACGATATCATCAACTTTATGGAGGTGGATGTCGCTGATAAATTTAAGGAGTTTGTTGGAATAGCAAACGAATACGGCGGCTCTGTTGAGTCAATCAGGGAGGCCATCGGCGAGATCGAGGAAACCACAAACGGATTTGTTTCGTCAGTTACAAGTATACGCGACCGTATGGAGGTTATCAGAACGGCTTCCGGTGAAAATGAAGCGGGCGTGGGAGACATTGTAAACAAGATTGAGCAGACCAACACGACGGCTGAGGAGCTGCAGAGCGTTGGTAAGATCAACCAGGAAAACGCAAAAGAGATCAGCACTATCGTGGAAAAATTTACGGAGTGATGCACGCAGACTGTATTTGATAGTACAGCCGCAGATATTTTACTTTCCTTTTTTTAAAAATGTGCTATAATTTACTTAATAAGGCAAAATAAAAATATGACATGCCGTTTTGCCGCACATGCTACAAGGAGGATTGCGATGAAAAACCAAAAAATGAGTACGGTTATTACAACCATTGTCGCCTGCGTTACAGCGGTATGTATACTGCTTCTGTTTCTGGTGGCAAGCCGTAATATGACCGTGGCAATGAGAGAAACGTCCATGAACAACATGGAGACTTCCCTTAACGCAAGGGCTGAAGTAATTGAGCAGTATGTTGCCCAGGCTGAGAATCTGACGATTGCTTTCGGAAAGGCTCCGATTGTGACACAGCTTCTGAAGAATCCCACAAACGCAACGCTTGCCCAGCAGGCACAGAATTATACGCTTAAGTATTTTGCCGGGCTTGACAACTGGGAGGGAATTTACATAGCCGAGTGGGACAGTCATGTGCTTACGCATCCCAACGCCGGTACGATAGGAATGTATACGCGTACGGGAGATCCTTTGGCGGCGCTTCAAAATTCAATCAAGGCGTCGGGAGATATTTATGACACGGGTATTATCGTGTCCCCTGCTACACAGCAGCTTATCCTTTCGCTTTATGCGCCTGTGTTTGACGACAACGACAACATTGTTGGTTATGTAGGAGCGGGTCAGTTCGCTTCGAGTCTTGCAGAGCTTCTGGATCAGTTGAATGTTGAAGGCATGCAGCATGCAAGAAATTATATGATTAATGTTGCCACGTCGATGCACATCTTTGACGAAAACGAGGAGATGATGGCGCAGCCTATCGAAAACCAGATGCTGCTTGACATTATCGACAAAATTAACGAGGATCCTTCCGTTCTGGTCGGTGATATTGAATATGTAGATGAGAACGGAGACAAGTGCGTCGCAGTTTATCAGTACCTGCCTGAGCGTCAGTGGGCGGTTGTGCTGAGCGATACGGAGTCAGAGATTTACAGTACCGCTACCCAGAGCCGTAATATTCTGGCGCTGATTTGTGTGGCGGCGTTCATCCTGATTGCTGTTCTGTCCTGGATTTCCGTGAAGCTCTGTGTGAAGCCTCTGGAAATCATAGAAAATTCCATTGAGAAGCTTAAGAATCTGGAGCTGCAGACTCCTGAAGACATAAAGCACTATGTGGGAGGAAAAAGCGAGACAGGGAAGATTGCGACGGCGATGGATTCCCTCTACGGAACGCTGAGAAGCATAGTGTCTACGCTTCGCGGCTGTACTGAATCTCTCGGCGAATCTACAAGCAGGATGAGTGAAGCGACGCATACGCTTGTTGAATATGTCGGAGATAACTCCGCGACCACCGAGGAGCTTGCTGCAAGTATTACCACAACCAACGAGGCCATTGAGAACGTTGTGGGTGAAATCGCAAGAATTGCCGAAATGGTTGATACCGTTGAAGAAAAGGTTAAGGCCGGCGACGACAAGAGCAAGCAGCTTATCCATACGGCTGCGGCGATGCGGACAATGGCTGAGAGCACGCTGAACGATACCGACACAAAGATTCAGGAAAACCGCAAGAATGTGGAAGCGGCCATGGTGAACCTGC
>CANQSE010000020.1 GCA_947626405.1 uncultured Acetatifactor sp.
GAGGATGAATTCGCAGATAGAGAGTCTGCATATGGCTAACCAGAATGCAAGCGACGGCGTCTCGATAATTGAGACTGCGGACGGGGCGATGAATGAAATCAGCGAGATTCTCCAGCGGATGAATGAACTTTCGGTCAAGTCCGCCAACGGAACAATGTCCGCAAATGACAGGGCCACAATTCAGGAGGAGATAGAGCAGTTAAAGGAAGAAATCACCAGAATATCAGAGACTGTGGAATTTAACGGTCAGAATCTTTTAAACGGCGAATTTTCCCTTAAAGGATATACAAACAATATTGACGTCAAGGTGGCGTCGTATTCCGACGATGTCGCCGCAAAGGATTACATCATTCGTAAAATGACTATTCAGAAGAATGATGACGGCACATACGAAGTGCTCCAGAACGATCCCGACGATCCCGATAATTCCGTGCTGGATCTGGGCCCCGATTTTCCTGAGGGCGCAAAAGTAACTATGGAAGACGATATAGTTGTCATACAGGATGACGCCGGATTTGAGATGCGTCTTAATGTGAGCAGACTTTTTGACGATATTCCCGCCGACGCCCAGGGTGTAAGGACGGTGTCTTTTGAGGCTGCCGATCCGGCAGACACAAGCAATACGATCGTGGTAGACGCAACAGGAATAGGCGCGATGAAGGTCCAGGTGGGAGCCAACGAGGGACAGACCCTTGATATGGACATTCCCGCTGTCACGTTAAAGAATATGGGAATAGAAAATATAGACGTGAGTACCCAGGAGGGCGCACTGGACTCCATAGAGCGCGTGGACGGGGCAATCAAATATGTTTCCTCAGTCAGGGGACGTCTTGGCGCGTTCCAGAACAGACTGGAATCAACGATAAATAACCTGGACGTTACAACGGAAAATATGACGGCAGCATATTCAAGGATCATGGATGTGGATATGGCTGAGGAGATGACAAGGTATACGACATACCAGGTACTGACACAGGCCGGAACCTCAATGCTGGCTCAGGCAAACGAGAGACCGTCGCAGGTACTTCAGCTTTTGCAGTAAGAAAATATAAATATGATTTGTGCGTCGTCAGACGCGGGGAGACGGGATGACGAGAGAGGTAAAACAGCAGTTTACATTCAGGATCTCACAGGCTAATTCCACTGAGATGATAGTCATATTATACGATATGCTCCTGTGTTATCTTGAGGAGGGAAAGGAGCTTTCACAGGGAGAGGACAGGACGGCTTTTCGTGAAGCGGTGCGCAAGGCCAGAGGATGTCTGAACGAGCTGATTAATTCTCTCAGGATGGAATATGAGCCGGCTCCCACTCTGATGAAGCTTTATTTATTCTGTATAAGGAGACTTGCGGCCGGTGAGCTGAGGAGCGAAGCGCAGCCTCTGCTTGAGATCGAGCAGGTGATACGTCCGCTCCGTGACGCCTATGAACAGCTTTCGGCACAGAATCATTCCGGCTCGGTAATGTCCAACTCCCAGACGGTATATGCCGGATTGACTTATGGCCGCGGCGATCTAACCGAGAACATGACCGACCAGGGGCTCAACAGAGGGATGTACGTCTGAGGGAGTTTCCTGAGCCGCGTTTTCCGCAGCCGCGAGATCCGTCAGATGCTTGTATCTCTTTTGAAGCGCGTTAATTTCATAAATATAGCTGTCGATCAGATCCTTTTCGAGAGCGTTGTCAAAACCCGCATAGGCGAGATTAAGAGCCTGGCGGGTTTTTTCTATTGAATCCTGTAGTGTTACGGGGGAGTAATCTTCTTCTGCGGGACATGTCCGGCCTGTCCTCTGGCTGAAATAAGTTTTCATATAACTGATTCCTTTCCGCTTGATTGTTAAAAGTATAATCACGATACTAGAAAAATATTCCAATTTTTCCAATAAAAGTAAAAATCAGGTAATATTCCGATTGGGAAGGACATAGTTTTATATGGAAAACAGGACAAAAGGAAATCGAAAAATGACACTTCAGACTATAGGAATTGCCGCGGCGGCAGCCGCCTGTATACTTCTGCTTTTTGCGGGAGCGGTGAAAAGAAAGGCGGAGTGGCTTCTGAATGTTTTTTTGAGGGGCATACTGGGAATCATTGCCATTTATTTTGTCAACGGCGCGCTTGAATCCGCGGGCATTGCGCCTTTGGTGGGCATTAATCCGATCACGGTTTTGACATCCGGAATACTAGGTTTTCCAGGGATTATCGCGATTTATGGAATCGGATTTTATAATTCTTTGTAGAAAATTGACAAAAAATAATTATTTTCTTTTTGACTATTGCATTTTGGAAAATCAGCGGGTATAATGCGTTTACAACAAGTCGTTGTTCGTATGTTTTTGATCCGTACCATTCATTTTATTCATGAGACATTTATCGTCTCGGCGTTCAGATTACTTACTGATATGAAAGGAGCTGATGAGTAACTTGGCGGCTATCTGTATTCTTGTGACGGCTGCCTGCTATTGTGACTACCGAAAGAAAAAAATTCCCAATTTGCTTATTGCGCTTACCGCCCTGACGGATGTGATATGGTGCTTTTGGACGGAGGGTATTTCAGGAGCGGGGGCGTGTCTCGTAAAGATCCTGTTTACGGGCGCATTGATGTATCCCCTTTTCGCAATCGGGACACTGGGCG
Organism: uncultured Acetatifactor sp.; assembly: GCA_947626405.1. GTDB lineage: Bacteria > Bacillota > Clostridia > Lachnospirales > Lachnospiraceae > Acetatifactor. The sequence continues at coordinate 2,634 of CANQSE010000020.1, forward strand.
CCGGGGACGTAAAATTATTCGGTGTAGCGGCAGGCACTCTGCCTTTCTGTAAAATCCTGTTTTTTCTGTTTTCGGCTCTGCTTATCTCAGCGGCTGTCTCGCTGGTAAAATTCATTAAATATAAAAATTTCGGTCAGCGCATCAGGTATTTCTCAGGCTATGCGTCCGATGTTCTGCGATGCGGCAGGTGGAAGCTTTACATGGAAAACGACGCATACGATCCAAAGACCAGACTGTGCATTTCCGGTCCCGTGCTGTTTAGTCTGCTCATGTATATGGGAGGTGTCTATTGAAAGATAAAAAACAAGCTGGCGTCACGACAAAAAATAGACTGATACTCTGTGATACGGAGCAGGAGTACGCTGATCTCATGACGGAATTTATGAGACGGCAGAAAGGTCTTCCATGGGAGATCAGCACATATACCGATGTGGAGGAGCTGCTGAAAACGGAGTCAAAAGAGGCGGCAATGCTCGTTGTCTCGGAATCGGCTTATACCGAGGAATTAAGAGAGATGTCCGCCGGAAGGACGGTGATACTGAGCGAGAGCGGACTGCTGCGCTGGGAAGACCTGTGTTATGTGGACAAGTATCAGCAGGCGGGTGACGTCCTGAGGATGCTTTTGGAGATATACATGGAAATTGCCGATGAGCCCCCTTTTCCAAGTTTAGAGAAAAGCTGCGGTACGGTTTTTATCGGAAACTATTCTCCGATACACAGGAGTATGCAGACGTCCTTTGCCCTGACTCTGGGGCAGCTGCTGGCGCAGGATCACGCGACTCTGTATCTGAACTTTGAACAGTACGCGGGTCTGCCTGAGATTGTTCCTGACGCAAAGACGGCAGACATGGCAGATCTGATGTTTTTTATACATGCGGACACGGGAAAATTCCGTCTCAGACTGCAGAGCATGACAAGGCAGATCGGAAAACTGGACTATATCCCGGCCATGAAAGCCGGGCGGAACCTTCTTGGCATAGCGGACGGGGAGTGGATGGAGCTTTTTAAAAAAATCCGCGAGCTTGGGAAGTATGAGTACGTGATCCTTGATTTGAGCGAAAGCATGCAGGGGCTTTTCAGTATCTTAAGGATATGCGGAAAGGTTTTTACGGTCACGAGAGAGGACAGGATTGCAAAAAGCAAGCTCATGCAGTACGAACAGCTTCTTTCCATGTGTGAATTTGACGATGTGCTGGAAAAGACAAAGAGGCTGAGCCTGTCACACATACGACGGCTGCCGGACGAGCTTGAACAGCTTACAAAGGGCGAGCTGGCGGAACTGGCAAAAAAACTGATAGAGGAGCTGGAGGAGCCGGAATGCGGGGAGAAAGGAGGAGCGGAAGATGGAATATACGGAGCTGAAACGGAAGCTTCGCAGCAAGGTCCAGGAGAGGATGGATTTTGGCAGGGATCTCTCTGACGAGGAGGTGGAGGATACAATAGACGATGTGCTGGTAGGTCAGGAGTGTCTTGCGGCGTGTCCGGTGGAAATGCGGCGAAGGCTTAAAAAGGAATTGTTCGACTCACTCAGGAGACTTGATATCCTTCAGATATTTGTGGAAGACAGCTCTGTGACGGAAATTATGATTAACGGCAAGGACAATATTTTCGTTGAACAGGCGGGCAGATTAAAGAAACTGGATACAGGCTTTGAATCCGTGGAAAAGCTTCAGGATGTGATACAGCAGATTGTAGCGGGGTGCAACCGCGTTGTAAACGAGTCGTCGCCCATTGTGGACGCCAGGCTTCCCAACGGCTCAAGGGTAAATATCGTGATGAACCCTGTGGCGCTCAACGGGCCGATTGTAACAATAAGGCGTTTTCCGGACAAACCCGTAACAATGGAAAAGCTGCTGCAAAACAACTCAATTTCGCTGGAGGCTGCAGAGCTTTTAAAAAGGCTTGTGAAAGCCAAATATAACATCTTCATAAGCGGAGGAACCGGAAGCGGAAAGACGACCTTCCTCAATGTCCTTTCCGGCTTCATTCCACATGACGAGCGTGTCATAACTATTGAGGACAGCGCGGAGCTGCAGCTTCAGGGACTGAGCAACCTTGTGAGACTGGAGACGAGAAACGGCAATGTAGAGGGGTGCGGCGAAATCACTATACGTGAGCTCATACGCTCCTCGCTTCGGATGCGCCCTGACAGGATAATTGTGGGGGAGGTGAGAGGAGCAGAGGCTATAGATATGCTGCAATGTATGAATACGGGACACGACGGAAGCATGTCAACCGGTCATGCAAACAGCGCAGGCGATATGCTTGCGCGTCTGGAAAATATGGTGCTTATGGGGATGGAGCTTCCGCTTGCCGCTATCCGCCAGCAGATTGCATCGGGGGTGGATGTCATTGTACACCTGGGGAGGCTCAGGGACAGATCCAGACGGGTTCTGGAGATCAGCGAGATTATGGGATGTGAAAACAATGAGATCAAGCTGAACCCGCTGTATGTGTTTGAGGAGGTCGGTGAGGACAGTGAAGGCGCCATAGTGGGAAGACTTCAGAAAAAGGGGGTGTTGCTGCGTGAAAATAAGCTTAAGGCAGCGGGACTTGCATGAAAAACATAGGAAAAAATTTCCGGATCCCGCGGCTGCAGTTTCCGCAGCGGTGGTCACGGCGGCGCTGGCATTCTTTTTTTACCGCAGCCCGTGGGCGTTTCCTGTCCTGTCCCCCGTGGGGTTTTTCTGTTACAGAAAGATCCTCAAAGATAAAGAGCAAAGGCGCAGAGAGGAAATGGCCGTTCAGTTCAGGGAGTGTATCCTGTCTGTGTCAACATTGCTTCAGGCAGGATATTCGGCGGAAAATGCCTTCATGGAATGTGAGAAGGATATGAGGCTTATGTATGATGAAAACGCATCCATATGCAGAGAGCTTAAAATTATCAGGCGCGGGCTCTCCATCAATATAACGCTTGAGGAGCTGCTTCAGGATATGGCTTTGAGAAGCGGATGCGAGGACATCAGCCGTTTTGCCCAGATTTTTTCACTTGCAAAGAGAAACGGCGGCAATATGGCGGCCATTATACGCAGCTCTGCGGCGCTGATCGGCAAAAGAATAGAACTGCGTCGGGAGCTGTGCACCCTTTTGTCGGGGAAAAAGATGGAATTAAACGTGATGAAGGTAATGCCGTTTGCGATACTTGTTTATATTGGAATGAGTAATCCGGGATATTTTGACACACTGTACGGCAATTTTACCGGAATTGCAATAATGACGGGGTGTCTGGCGGTATACATGGCCGCGTGCGCCCTGGGAGACAGGGTCATGGCCGGAATGTTGGCGGAGGCGTAGTGTGAAAAAAGAAAATATTTTTGAAAGAGCCGCGATGCTTATTTATAAACAGGCATGTATCAGGAAGCTTCCCGTCTTTTCCTCGGCGCAGGTGGAAAATGATCTTTTGCAGCTCCATCCGGGAGAAAACGTACAATGGATCAGAACGCAGTATTATGTCAAAAAAATTGCGCTGGTGCTTATGATCCTTTTAGCGGGAGCAGCCTTTGGGGCGGCAGCAAAGATACTCGCAAGAGACGGTATTATCCTGCAGGAAGACGGCAGTATTGAAAGAGGCAGTTACAGAGAGGGAGAATTTGAAATAAGCGTGACTGCGGATCTTGGTGACGAAAAAGAAGATTTTGCCATACAGATTCAGCCAAGACAGCTTTCCGCAGAGGAAATGGACGAATTGGCGGAGGAATTTATAAGTAATCTTCCGCAGCTTATAAAAGGAAAAAATGAGGGACTCGGAAAGGTAACAGAGGATCTTATCCTGCAGGACGCCTATGAAGGATACCCGTTTGAAACACAGTGGTCAAGCGATAACCTCCTGGTGGTGGGAAGCGGCGGAGAGGTTCGCCCTCAGGACAATGATGAAACGGTAAAGCTTTTCGTAACAATATCCTGCGGAGACTTTGAGAGAAAGGAGGCTTTTGAGGTGACGGTAGCAGCCGAGTCGCTTACCGAGCGTGAAAGATGGCGCAGGGACCTGGAAGAATATCTTAAGACCTCGGAGGAGAGCAAAAGATTCGAGGAAAAGCTTACGCTGCCGGAAAAATGGCAGGACAGGGACATTGTATGGAGCCAGAAGGTGGAAGACAACAGCGTGATTTTATGGGTGTGCGCACTGGCCGTGGCAATAGCGGTGTATATCATGTCTGACAGGGATCTTCACGGGCGTCTTGAAAAAAGAAAAAAACTTCTTAAGCAGGAGTACCCGGATCTGGTACACAGGCTCGTTTTGTTTGTCGGAGCGGGAATGACAGTCAGGGGAGCATTTATAAAAATTGCGTCGGAGCACGAGAAAAAATATGGCAATCAGACCGGAAAACGGCCCGCTTACGACGAGGTAATTCTCACCTGCAGGGAGCTTCAGTCAGGCACATCGGAGGGAGCCGCCTACGAGCATTTCGGAAGAAGGACCGGACTTCAGGAATATATCCGCTTGAGCACTCTGCTCATGCAGAATTTAAAACGCGGCAACAGTGCTCTTTTAGAGCGGCTCCGCGAGGAGGCGGACAAGGCAGGGGAGGAGAGGCTTCAGCAGAGCAAGAGGCTGGGGGAGGAGGCGGGAACAAAGCTTTTGCTCCCGATGGCTTTGATGCTGGCGGTTGTTATGGTAATGATTATCATGCCTGCATTTTCCGCCATGTAACGATAAAAAACAAAGGTCTGAAAAACAGACGGAAAGGAAGAAAAAATGAACGGGAAAACAAAACGGCTTAAGACATGGAAACAGTTTGTGAGAGAGGAAGACGGCATGGGAACGGTGGAGATCATTTTGATTATCGTGGTGCTTGTGGGGCTTGTGATCCTTTTTAAGGACAAGATCACGCAGATTATAAACAATCTGTTCAACAAGATCACAACGCAGACCAACAAGGTATGACGGGCGGTAAAAACGGGTACCTGACTGTATTTATGTCGCTTTGCATCGGAGTGGTGTTGTCATTGTGTCTTACGCTTATCGAGGGAGCAAGACAGGGCGGGGCGGCGCTTGAAGCACGATGTGCAGCGGATATCGGGCTACAGAGCGTATTTGCGGAATATCATCGCCAGCTTTTAAGCCAGTATAATCTGTTTGCCATCGATTCCTCATATGGAACGGGAGCGCCGGGAGCATACCGCACGGAAGCGCGTCTGCTGTATTATCTCGATAAAAATCTCAATTTAAAGGACGGGGTGCTGCTCTCGCACAATTCCAGAGATTTTTTCGGGCTGGGTGCGGACAGGGTGAAAATCACCGGGACTTCAATTTTGACGGACGGGCAGGGGGCGGTTTTCCGTATGCTGGCAGGAGAAGCCATAAAGGATGATATCGGTCTCTCCGCCCTCGAGGAAGTCGGACAGTGGATGAAAACCATTGAGACGGACGGTCTGGAAAACATTGGAATCAGGCAGCAAAAAGAAGAAGCGGACAGACAGCTCAGGGAGTACGAGTATGAGAATGAGGACGGCGAGCAGTGCGTGGGCGTGGGGAATCCCACCACGGTTCTGGAAGAAAAGAGGAGCATGGGAATCCTGAGTCTTACGCTCGGGGACGATGAAAAGCTGTCTCATAATACGATCAATACCTCCGGCCTTGTATATGCCAGAATGAACGGAGGGAGGGTAAACATGGGAAGCTATGTCAGTGAGGAGCTGTCCTCTGAGGGTACATTTGGAGAACGCCTCATGTTTCAGGAATATCTGCTGCGTTATATGGGCAGGTACGGCAGCAGTGAAGGAAAGGAAGCCCTCCGTTATCAGATAGAGTATCTGATCGCCGGAAAAGACAACGACACGGAGAATCTCAGAAGCGTTGCCGAGAGAATAAGCGCGATCAGAGAGGCCGCAAACGCCGTGTATTTGTGGAATGATCCGGTAAAGAGCAAAGAGGTTGACGCAATGGCGGCGGCAATAAGCGCCGCGCTGTGTCTTCCTGTTCTGCAGCCGGCGTTAAAGGCCAGCATACTTTTGGGCTGGGCCTACGCGGAAAGTATATACGATGTGAAAACGATTCTTTCAGGCGGAAAGGTGCCCTTGATGAAAGATCAGAACTCATGGCACTACAGCCTGTCACAGGCCCTTTCAGGCGGTCTTGCCGACAGCGCCACACAGGGCAGCGGGCTTGGATATGAGGACTATCTCAGGGTGCTTATGTCGCTTACCGATTTGGACACACTGACGGGGAGGGCAATGAACATGGTGGAGGCTGATATACGCATGACTGAAGGAAACAGCGGATTTCGTCTGGACGGCTGTTACGCGGCCTTAAAATTTGACATTCGTGTCAGCAGTGCGTACGGCCGACAGTATGTACTCGAAAGAAAATGGTCTTATTATTAAAAATTATTAGAGGGAGGTGAGCAGAGATGTCCCTTCTATGGCGCGGAATAATTATGAAGCTGTCAACAATCTACAAAAAAGTGAAACCTTCTCCGACCAAATCAAAAATTTCTCCGGACTTTGCCCAGAGTCCGGCAGTCTTAATCGGTGGGCGGACTGCCCGCCGATTTCCCAAAATCCGTTTCATAGAGGGGACATCCCTGCCCGCCTCCCTGCGCCGGGCCGCTGATGGCGGAATGACTATAGAAGCCGCGGTTGTACTGCCCCTGTTTTTATTTTTTCTGCTGCATCTGGGATGCGCCGTGGAGCTGATAAGGCTGCACGGAAGGATTCAGCTGTCACTCTGGGAAATATGCAGCGAAGCTGCGGTTTACGGATGTATGCGCGAGGATGCAAAGGCCGCGTCCCTTTTTAACGGCGCATACATAAGCAGTCAGCTTGTGCGGCTTACGGGCGAGGAATATCTGGATCAGGCTCCTGTAATGGGAGGGGCGGCGGGAGTTTCTGTATGGGACAATAATTTGCTCTCCTCCGGTGATGAAATGGATGTCTGGGCGTACTACACCGCATCGCCATGGGGAAAGTACGCCGCGTTTGCCTCTTTTACAATGACAAATCGTTTTTTCGGCCATATATGGACGGGGTATGAAATTCCGGATGATCCCGCGGCCGCTCAGGAGCAGCTGGACATAGTATATATGACGGAAAACGGCAGCGTCTATCACAAGGATCGCAAATGTACGCATCTTGTGCTCAGCATCAGACAGGTGACACCGGATGTTGCCAAAAGTGCAAAAAATAACAGCGGGAGCGGATATACTCCGTGTGAAAAATGCAGACCGGATCCTACTGACACCCCCCTGTATATCACGGAGGAGGGAGACAGGTATCATTCGTCTAAAGACTGTCCGGGTCTGAAAAGGAATGTTTTTTCCGTATTAAAAAGCAGAGTTCGCGACGTAAAAGCATGCAGCAGATGCGGATGAAAAAGATTGCGGGAGGAATTGCAGACAGAATGTGGAAAACACTTTTTATGGGATGCTGGCTGGGCGCGTTGGGGCTTACGGATGCGCGTTATAAAAGGGTTCCGGTTATCTTTTTGGCCGCAGGAGGAATTGTGACAATAGTGTCATTATTTGCAGGGTGGGTGGTAAACGCTGGTGTTGAGGAAAGTATGTGGAGTCTGGCGCCGGGAATACTGCTTTTGATTGTTTCGGCGCTTACAGGCAGCGCAGGGTGGGCAGACGGGGTGACATTGCTCATACTGGGAGGAGCGGCCGGCGCAAGAGCCTGTTTTTTAAGCTTTGTGCTCAGCATGGTTTTTATAGCCGTGGTATCCCTGATCCTTCTTGCGCTGCGGCGTGTGCAGAAAAATACAAAAATGCCGTATCTGCCGTTTCTGTGGGCGGGTTTTCTCGTTCAGGCGGTTTTCATAAAAGCGGGGTAATGAAGATGACGGGTAAAAATGCTTATTTTACGGTGGAAGCCGCCATGGTGCTTCCGATAGTCATAAGCGCAATGCTGACAGGTATTTATCTGTTCTGCTTCCAGTATGATCGATGTCTCATGGAGCAGGATATAGCAGGGCTTGCATTATGGGGCAGCGCCCTGACCAGCGAGTACGGCGAAGACACCGAAAAAATTGCGCAGGAGCTTAAAAATCGTGCCGGACAGATCGATCGCAGCATATATGCGGCGTGGAAATTTACCGCTGTTGACATCAGACTGGAGGAAAATGAAATTCTTCTTACGGGTAGGGGTGAACTGAAATTTCCGGTGCCGGGCTGGAATTTCCTTAAGGGGAACAATCTGTGGGAAGCGCGGGTTGACATTAAAAAGAAGCGGTTGTCTCCGGTGTTTGTCATACGTCAGTACCGGAAACTCAAAAAAGCAGCGTCAAGCGGCAGTTAAAAAGACGAGGAGAGGGAATATGCTTCAGACAGAATATGTAAGGAATCTCAATGCAAATTATGAAAGGATTCTTCTGGATAAAAAGCCGGAGGAAAACAGATACCAATATTGTATCATAGGCAGAGGAGGAATCAGGGGACTTTTGGCATGCAGCCTGCGCTACATCAACGGGCTGGCTTATCTGTACTATGATATATCGTCAAAACAGAACGTCGTCCAGCGTTTTGGAAGCCGGTGCATTACCAGGGAGTGGATCAGGGACTTTATATGGAGCATGCGGCAGATACGACAGGAGCTTGGGAGGTTTTTGCTGGACAGCAAAAATGTGCTGTGGTATCCCGAACAGATTTTTCAGGATCTTGACAGCAACGTTTTTTCCTTTATGTACATCCCTTATTATGAGGGAGAAAACGGTTTTCTGGATCTTGTGGAGTTTTGGGTGGACCATATTGACTATAATGACGAAGGACTTGTGGAGTGGGTCTACCATGTGTACGATCAGGCGGAAAAAAGCGGGTCGATTTACCTTCAGTCGCAGATATTTGAGGATGTAAGGATTCTTGAGAACGCACCCGAGCCCGTGGAACAGGCGTTTGTCGCGGAGCGGGAGCCGGTTGCGGGGGAGCCGATAAAGGAGGAAAAGATTTTGCCGCAGCAGGAGGAGCGGGACGAAAGAAAGGGACTTCTCTCTCTGTTTGAAAACAGACGACGCAGAAACAGGGAGGCCAGGGAAAATTACCAGGCTCAGATGATGAGCGCAATAAACGGCTGCGCTGTGGCGGAAGACTCCATGTATGACTGTGAAGAATACGGACGTACAGTATATATTGAGGAAAAGCCTGACGAAGGACGGAGAGTTTACAGGCTTTATACGTCGGACGACAGGCTGCTTAAAAGCCTTGACAAACCCATTGTTACAATTGGAAAGAAAAAGGAAGAAGCGGACGTCGTACTGGAGGATTCCTCCGTCAGCAGACTGCACGCGAGAATTATACTGGAAGGAAATGAATTTTACCTGGAGGATTTAAACTCAACCAACGGGACTTACAAAAACGGACTCAGGCTGAACCCGTATGAAAAGAGAAAGCTCCGGACAGGAGACGAGCTGAAATGCGGAAGGGTTGCCCTGATTTTCAGATAACAGACTAATGCGCCGGATAAACTGCCGTCGGACCATTCAGAAATGTTTGCGTTATTGAAATAAAAAAAGAGTTATGTTAAAATGGTTTCATTCGGATCGGAAAGGATAAGCGCAAATTGTACAAGTGGAGACAACAGCCAATCGTCAGCATTATTCTGGTGGCGGCCAATGTATTGTTATTTTTGCTGTGCAAGCTGGCCGGAGGTATTATATACGACTGGGGAATATTGGATGTCTATGGAGTGATTTTTGGCGAATACTACAGATTCATTTCCTATATGTTCCTTCATGCTGATTTGGATCATCTGGTGAGCAATATGCTCATCCTGTTTTTTCTGGGCTCTATGATTGAAAAGGAAATAGGACATGTCTGTTATGGCTCACTGTACATGCTGTGCGGGTTCGGAGCCGGACTGTGCTCTTATTTTTACAGGCTGTTTACAGGCAATTTAGCTTATACGCTGGGCGCCAGCGGAGCGGTTTTTGGGCTGGAGGGTGTTCTTCTGGCCATGGTGCTGTTTCGTGACAGACGCACCATGGGAATCAGGACCGACCGTGTTGTGCTGATGATTTTATTATCGCTTTACAGCGGTTTTGCTGGACAGAATATAGACAATGCCGCTCATGTGGGCGGTCTTTTAACCGGTGTGGCGTGCGGATGCGCAATGTGTCTGTTTCGCCGTATCAGATACAGAATTAAAAAAAGAAAACAGACAGTGAGGTGATGAGTTGAATATTAACATTTACTATGGAGGCCGTGGGATTATTGACGATCCGTGTTTGTTTGTGCTTGACAAAATGCAGGAGATACTTGAAGAACTCCGTGTGAACGTCACAAGGTATAATTTATATGAGATGAAAAATACGATTCCGACGCTTCCGCAGACTTTAAAAGACTGCGATGGCATTATACTCGCGACCACTGTGGAGTGGTATGGTATCGGGGGATATATGCAGCAGTTTCTGGACGCCTGCTGGCTGTTTGGGGACAAAGAAAAGATTGCCGGAATATATATGTGTCCGGTAGTAATGTCAACTACCTGGGGTGAGCGGGAGTCAAAGCTTTACCTTTCGACGTCGTGGGAAATCCTCGGAGGCAAGCTGTGTAAGGGACTCTGCGGTTATATTGAAAATTCCATGGTACTTGAGATGAACGAACAATATATCAAGGTGATTGAAAGGGAAACGGAAAATATTTATCGGACAATCAGTCAGCGGATGTCAAATTTTCCGGCAAGCAATCAGGTTATAAAGCAAAAGGCGGCGGTGCCAAAGTCCACAAATCTCACCCCACAGGAGTCCGAGCAGCTTTCTGAGTATGTATCAGACGACAGCTATGTGCAGCGTCAAAAGCAGGATATCCAGGAGCTTACAAGCCTGTTCAGGGACATGATGGAGGAGGAGAGCGGGGGCGACGAGCAATACCTTAACGTTTTCCGCAAATGTTTTAAGCCGCAGGCGGGTTTTGAGGCCGAGTATTCAATATCGATAGAGGGTAAAAAGAACAAACTGATACTGTCTGTACACGGCCCGAAATTTGAGTGCTATTACGGTACGCTGGAGCAGCCCGACGTGGAGGTAGGACTTGACAGGGCCACAATGGAAGAAATAGTCAGCGGACGCATGACTTTCCAGCGGGCATTTATGTCGGGCGCCATGAAGACAAAGGGCGATTTCAGGGTGCTCAGAACCCTGGATCAGCTTTTTATGTTTGAAGAATTTAAGTGAGAATTTAAGGAGAGATGGATATGACAAAGAACGATTGTATTTTCTGCAGGATTGCAAAGGGTGAGATCCCTTCGGCAACTATCTACGAGGACGAAAAATTCAGGGTGATACTTGACCTGAATCCGGCAACTAAAGGGCACGCGCTGATTCTGCCGAAGGATCACTGGGACTGCCTGTACGATATACCGGAGGAGACTGCCGCCGGAGCAATGAAACTGGCAAAAAAACTGGCGGCGACTCTGCGTGACAGACTGCACAGCGACGGTCTTAATCTTGTTCAGAATAACGGAAGCACGGCCGGTCAGACCGTGTCGCATTTTCATCTTCATATTATTCCAAGATATGAGGGAGACGGGCAGAAAATCGGATGGGTTCCCGGGTCGTCCTCCCCGCAGGAATTGGATGAGATCAAAAAAATGCTGACAGACTGACAAAACAGAAAAAAGCCGAATGGGACGGATGCTATGAGAACTATAGATGTGGCGGAGATAACGAAAAACATAAAAGAAATGTGTATAGAAGCCAATTATTTCCTCTCCGACGATATGGTAAAGTCTGTAAATGACGCCATGTCGGCGGAAGAATCTCCTATGGGGCAAAAGATTCTTTCGCAGCTTAAGGAGAATATGGAAATTGCGGCGCGTGATATGATCCCGATATGTCAGGATACTGGCATGGCGGTGATATTTATGGACGTTGGTCAGGATGTACATTTTGAGGGAGGCTCTTTGGAAGATGCCGTTCAGGAAGGTGTACGCCGGGGATATTCAGACGGCTTCCTGAGAAAATCCGTCGTGAGGGATCCGATTTACCGTGAAAATACGGGAGACAACACTCCGGCGGTG
>CANQSE010000021.1 GCA_947626405.1 uncultured Acetatifactor sp.
GCGTTATTCTGAACGGTCTTGGCAAGGATGCGGCAAAGATCATTTCCCGTATCAACGGATTTACATTTGTCGAGACCGAGTACGATCCCTACACCAACACCGTTAAGGAGACGGATCGCATTGCATATTCCACAGGGCTTCGCTCAAAGGTGAACTGCTATGGCGCAAACTCTGTTCCCGAGGGCGTTGCAATCATGTGGAAAGAAAATGTTGACGTTTCAATTACCGGAAACTCCACCAACCCCACAAGGTTCCAGCATCCTGTCGCAGGAACCTACAAGAAGGAGAGAACGGAAGCCGGTAAGAAATACTTCTCAGTTGCTTCAGGCGGCGGCACAGGACGTACACTGCATCCCGACAACATGGCTGCCGGTCCCGCTTCCTATGGCTTTACCGATACGCTTGGACGTATGCACTCCGACGCGCAGTTCGCAGGTTCTTCCTCCGTTCCGGCGCACGTTGAGATGATGGGACTTATCGGAATGGGCAATAACCCTATGGTAGGAGCCACAGTTGCGGTTGCCGTTTCCATTGAGGAAGCTGCCAAGGCAGGTAAGTTCTGATATTCTGATAAATAAGAGGGAAAGACAGGGAAGCGGCTTTACCCTGAAAGATTAGCCGGTTTTAGCAACAGCCGTCACTATTGCTGTAGTGGCGGCTGTTTCCTGCCTTAGTTTCCTGCCTTAAAGATTTTATAACAAACATAATCCTACAAGGGATGTAATGAATAGACAAATATACGGTAAAGGAAATTTTGAGATAAAGCATGAAGCATTATAAGTTAAAAAAGATTGACAAAGATATTCGGGGGGGTAATCTTAAGGCGTAAAAATGCTTTAATGCCCTAAGGACGAAGGAGAGAAAAGATGTTTTGTAGAAATTGCGGAAGTGAATTAAAGGAAGGAGACACAGTCTGCGCAGTCTGCGGGACTGAGGTAAAAGCAATTGGAGAGGCGGGGACCGTTCCGGAGACAGGGACGAACGGGATCACCCCCGGGGGTGATCCTGTGAATACATCTGCAGGTATGGTGCCGGGCGCATCCGCGGGCACTTTGGAGAGTGCAGCCACAGGCGCCGCTGACAGCTCACAGACAGGAGCGAAGAAGCCGCGCCGGAAAGGCAGGAAGAAATGGATAGCTCTGGCGGCAGTTGCAGCGGTGGCAGTCGTCGCAGTGATTTGCTGTCTTTTGTACTTTACCGGTGACGCATACAAATGCAAAAAGGCCATGAAGCTTGCCGATGACTGCATGAAAGAGAAGGAGTACAGTGATGCCCTGGAGTATTACGAGGAAGCTCTTGATCTGGACGAGACACAGTGGGAGGCGTATCTGGGCTCGGCTGAGTGCTATCTGGAGCAGGAGAAATATAATGATGCCCTGAAGCTCTTAAAGAAAGGTATAAAAGAGGCAAAAGGTGAAAATGACGAGGACGCAGCAGAGGCGTTTCTGAAGGACGCAGCCGTAAAGCAGGAGGAGGCATACGTCCTTGGAGTGGATATATTGGTGGAAAATGCGGATTACAGCGGGGCTTATTCACTCTTAGACGAGGGGATAGAGGAGACAGATTCCGACGTTCTGGAAAAGAAGCGGTCTGAGGTGTACAGCGCGGAAGCGGAGCATTATATGGAGCAGTCGGATTACGGGTCGGCACTCGCCGTGTTGACGGAGGGCTATGAGGCCACCCAGGATAACGCTCTGCTGGAGGAAAAAAGTCAGGTGTACCTGACTCTGGCCCGGGAGAATATGGCTCAGGGGGCGTACGATTTGGCACTTGCCATATTGGCGGAGGGCTACGAGGCGACTCAGGATAACGCTCTGCTGGAGGAGAAAGGTCAGGTGTATTTAGCATGGTCGGATGCGTACCTGCAGTCGGACGTTCTGACGGCGGTTCAGATCCTCGAGAGCGGGATCGAAGCGACAGGTTCCGAAGAATTGGCCGCAAGGAAAGAGTACGTTGAGGCAAATGTCAGTGTAGCAAAAGTGACGAAGTACGATTTTTCGGGGAATTTGATGGAGGTAGAGGAGTACAGCCCCGAAGGGTTGCTGCTGCAGGATACCTTGTATGACAGTGGATATCTAAATTGGCGGTGGGAATACACCTATGATGAAGCCGGAAATGAGCTGAGCGGTACGAAGTATGATTCGGACGGGGATGTGGCCGGCTGGTATGAATATACCTATGGCGGGAACGGAAAGGTACAGAGCAAAGCTTTTTATTGCACTGATGATTGGATTGGGAGGACATACGTAATTGAAGAATACACCTATGACGAGGCCGGGAGGGAGCGGAGTTATGCATATTATGATAGTAAATCCTTACTAGGTGAACAAATCTACGACGAGTACGGGAAAATTGTGAAAGATTATTGGAGTGATGGGATGGGGCTTGAGTCGGATAGTGAAATCACCTATGAATATGATGACGCCGGCCATTTGCTGAAGGGTACATGGTATGATACTGTGTCCGACAGTGTGTGGCGAATAGAGGAATACACCTGTGACGAGAGCGGCCATGTATTGCGCGTGACACGGGACGGAGTTTTGTATGAGGAATATACTTACGACGCCTCAGGTAATGTGCTGAGTGCCACAAAATACGGCGACTACGGTAATGACAGTTGGGAAAGAACGTATGACAGCTTTGGAAACGTGGTCAGCCTGAAAAAAAGTGAGGAATACTATTATTCTGATATGGGATATAACCTGGGTCTGATCAGCCGCCATGATGCCTACGACAGAAGCTGCACCTGGACTTACGAATATGTCTATACGGGTCAGTGACGGCAAATTCAAAACGCATGTTGAAATTGATGGAAGCATGGCAACCGGAAACTGTCTGTTCTGGAGGGTAGTGTGGCGAAAAAGAAGATATATGCCGTACGAAACGGAAAAACAAGGGGAATATTTGAGACCTGGGAGGAATGTAAAGCCTCGGTTGAGGGCTATCCGGACGCAGAGTATAAGGGATTTGCGACGATGGACGATGCGCTGGAATATCTGCGGGGAGACGGAGAACCCACTGAAAATATTCCAAAAGAAAATGAAAATCGTGTTTTGGCATATGTGGACGGAAGCTTTGATGAAAAAACCGGCAGATATTCCTTTGGCTGCATTATGATACTTCCGGGCGGCGAAGTGATAAGAAAATCCGGAAACGGCGATAATCCCGAATCAGCCGCGCTAAGAAACGTAACGGGCGAAATGCTCGGCGCTATGTTTGCCGTGAAGTGGTGTATCGAAAACGGGTATTCCTCAGTAAAAATCTGTTATGATTACAGCGGAATAGAGATGTGGGCGCAGGGCCTCTGGAAGGCAAAAACGGACCTGACAAAAAAATATGCGGATTTTATGAAGGACTGCTCGGCAAAAATTGAAATTTCCTTTAAGAAAATCGCGGCCCATACGGGAGACAAATATAACGAAGAAGCCGACAAACTGGCAAAAACGGCTTTGACAGAGGGCAGGGGAATACCAAAGATAAAAAAGGAAAAACGCGATGATAAACGGCGTGAATAATTAAAGATTGTATGTTCACAAATGACGTTCAGTGTGAAATTTGGAAAGGAAAGTGCAATGGAACCCAAAAAGACAAGAGGAAAAAATCCAATCATTGACACTATTTATACGGCGGATCCGGCGCCTATGGTATGCGGCGATACCCTCTGGCTCTACACGACCCATGACGAGGACGAGCTTGTCAACAACTTTTACACCATGGTGGACTGGCGGTGTTTTTCTACCAGAGACATGGTAAACTGGACGGATCACGGGAAAGTATTTTCGCTCGACGATATTGAATGGGCGGACGACCGCGCGTGGGCTCCGCAGGCTGTTGAGCGCAACGGCAAATTCTATCTCTATTGTCCGGTGCATAAAAAGAACGGAGGCATGGCGATAGCGGTCGGCATTGCCGACAATCCGGCAGGTCCTTTTAAGGATATGGGGGAGCCCTTGGTTGACGAGGGCGACTGGAACGATATCGATCCCACGGTGTTTATAGACGACGACGGTCAGGCGTATCTTTATTTTGGCAATCCTGAGTTGAGATATGTGCTGTTAAATGAGGATATGGTCTCATATAACAGAGAGGTGGGAGTTGTTAAAATCCCGATGACCGAAGAAGCCTTTGCAAAGGGCGGGCATATGACCGGAACCACCTACGGGGAAGGGCCGTGGTTTTATAAGAGGAACGGTCTTTATTACATGGTTTATGCAGCATTTGCCGAGGGAAAGGGGAGAAACGAGCATCTGGCATATTCCACCTCCGAGCATCCCACCGGGCCCTGGAAGTACGGAGGGGTCCTTATGACTGAGGAAGGCGGAGTTTTTACCAATCATCCCGGAATAGCGGACTTTAAGGGACATTCTTATCTTTTCTATCACACCGGCGAGCTGCCTGGCGGAAGTCTGTTCCACCGCTCCGTATGTGTGGCGGAATTTACTTACAATGAGGACGGCTCCATAGACACTGTCGAAAAGTGCGACGGAGTGGATCCTGTGGAGTGACGGCCAAGAGTCTGGCGGTATGTCTGTATTTAAAGCGGCTTTTCGTCATACAAAATAAGCGGAAGGCCGGTGAGAAACGGTAGAAATTCAGGAGGATGATTATGAAAAAGTGGATGAGATTAACATTTGCGCTTGCGGCGTCGTTTATGTTTGTGCTTACGGGCTGCGGCGGCAAAGGTTCAGACAATGATAATGAGCGCGACAACGTTCAGGAAACCGACGGTGAAAATGATCGCGACACCGTGCAGGAGACTGACGATGAAAATGCTCGTGACGGCGGCAAGCTTCATCATGTAGAGATTACCGTAAAGGACTACGGCACTATATCCGTTGAACTTGACGGCGGGGCCGCTCCTATTACGGTTGATAATTTTGTTAAGCTTGCATCGGAGGGCTTTTACGACGGGCTGACTTTCCATCGCATAATAAGCGGTTTTATGATTCAGGGAGGAGATCCTGAAGGAAACGGAACAGGGGGTTCCGGAGAAAATATAAAAGGAGAATTTTCACGTAACGGTGTGGAAAACAATCTCTCCCACACAAGAGGCGCAATTTCAATGGCTCGTGCTCAGGATATGGACAGCGCGAGCAGCCAGTTTTTCATCGTCCATGAGGACAGCACATATCTGGACGGGCAATATGCCTGTTTCGGCTATGTGACGGACGGTATGGATGTGGTGGACGCCATATGCGAGAATACGCCCGTTCTGGACAACAACGGCACGGTGGCGGCGCAGGATCAGCCGATAATAGAAAAAATTGAGGTTATTGATTAAAAAATATCGGGGACGTAAATCCCCGATATTTTTTAAGACTTAACTCTTGATTTTTACAGAGGTGTTTAGTATAGTTATAAATAGTGCAGACGGCGGCGGGATAAACCGGAAAATCGCCGTGGAAGGAACGCAGGATGTCAGAAACAGTAAATGTGGCTTTGGATGCCATGGGCGGCGACAATGCGCCCGCGGAAGTTGTTAAGGGCGCCGTGGATGCGCTCAGCGAAGATAACCGTGTCAAGGTCTTTTTGGTGGGCCGGGAGCCGGTTATCAGCGGTGAACTGAAAAAATATACCTATGATGCGGAGAGACTTGAGATTGTCCATGCTTCGGAGGTGATCGACACGGGAGAACCGCCCGTGATGGCGATCCGCACAAAAAAGGACTCCTCGATTGTAAAGGGTCTTCAGATGGTGAAGGAGGGAAAATGCGACGCTTTTGTCTCAGCCGGCAGCACCGGAGCGGTACTCGTGGGCGGACAGGTGATCGTCGGGCGTATCAAGGGGGTTGAGAGACCGCCTCTTGCTCCTGTGATTCCCAATGCCAATGGCGTCAGCCTTCTTTTGGACTGCGGTGCAAATGTTGACGCAAGACCTTCCCACCTTTTACAGTTTGCAAAAATGGGAAGCATCTACATGGAAAGCGCTATAGGGATAAAAAATCCCCGGGTGGGGCTTGTGAATATAGGAGTGGAGGAAGAAAAGGGCAATGCCCTGACAAAGGAGACATATCCGCTTCTTAAAAGCTGTCCGGAGATTAATTTTGTCGGAAACGTGGAGGCCAGGGACATACCTGCGGGAGCTGCCGACGTGCTTGTGTGCGAAGCCTTTGCCGGCAATATGGTCCTGAAGATGCTAGAGGGTGTAAGCGACGTACTGATCTCCAAAATCAAGCAGGGAATGATGACTTCGCTGCGCAGCAAAATAGGAGCCGTGCTGGTGAAACCGGCGTTAAAGGCCACCCTCAAGGGATTCAGCACCCAGGAGTACGGCGGCGCGCCGCTTTTAGGGCTGAACGGGCTTGTTGTAAAGACGCACGGAAGCAGCAAGGCAATAGAGATCAAACATTCTATCCTACAGTGCATTACATTCAAGGATCAGAATATAAATGAGAAGATCAAGGAACAGATTGTTCTGGGAGATTAAACAAGAAAGAAGGAAGCGTTATGGAATTTGAAAAGCTGAAGAAAGTCATTGCAGAGGTGCTGAATGTTGATCCGGAGGAGATCACAATGGAAACTACCTTTATGGATGACCTGGGAGCTGATTCGCTTGATGTGTTTCAGATTATTATGGGCATCGAGGAGGAGTTTGACATTGAGATTCCCGCAGAGAAGGCTGAAAAGATCTCTACCGTTGAGGAAGCGGTGGAGCTTATCAAAAGCGCTCTGAACTGAGCGCGTGCCGTCATTGCAGTTTGCTGAGAGCAGTCCGCCGCTGGGTAAGTCCGCTGAGCGTACTGCTTCTTTGCTTTACCAGGAATATGAGAGCCGAAGGTGTGAGTGAAAATGAAGGATGGATACACGTTACAGAGCCTTGAGGAGCGGATCGGGTATCGATTCAGTGACATTGAGCTGCTTAAGCAGGCAATGACACACAGCTCCTTTACCAATGAGCAGAAAATCAACAAGACGGATAATTATGAGCGCCTGGAATTTTTGGGAGATGCGGTCCTTGAGCTGGTGACAAGCGAGTTCCTTTTTAAGGAACTGACTGACATGCCGGAGGGTGAGCTGACAAAGCGCCGCGCGTCTATGGTGTGCGAGCCGTCTCTGGCTTTCTGCGCGGGGGATCTTGAGCTTGGGCAGTTCATACGCCTTGGAAAGGGAGAGGAAAACTCAGGCGGAAGGAATCGTGACAGCATCACATCAGACGTAATGGAAGCGCTGATTGGCGCCATATATATTGACGGAGGAATGGACGCGGCAAAGTCCTTTATCACCAGGTTTGTGCTGTCCGATCTGGAAAATAAAATCCTCTTTTATGACAGTAAGACCGTGCTGCAGGAGACCGTTCAGGCGGAGACAGGACCTGAGCATGACAAATGCTTCAGGGTGGCTGTATTTCTTGGAAAAGAGACGCTCGGAGAGGGTCGGGGGAGAACGAAGAAGGCGGCGGAGCAGCAGGCCGCGTACAAGGCGCTGCTTACGCTGAGGGAAAGAGGATATGTATTTAAAAAACATTGAAGTACAGGGCTTTAAATCTTTTGCAAACAAAATCAATTTTCAGTTTCACAACGGGATAACAGGTATTGTTGGACCAAACGGAAGCGGAAAGAGCAACGTTGCCGACGCCGTAAGGTGGGTGCTTGGAGAACAGCGCGTAAAGCAGCTTCGCGGCGCCAGCATGCAGGATGTCATTTTCTCGGGAACAGAAAACAGAAA
Source organism: uncultured Acetatifactor sp. (assembly GCA_947626405.1). GTDB lineage: Bacteria > Bacillota > Clostridia > Lachnospirales > Lachnospiraceae > Acetatifactor. Next base: position 7,665 of record CANQSE010000021.1, read on the forward strand.
ACCTTTAAGCTATGCGGTGGTGGCAATCACGCTTGACAATTCCGACCACCAGCTTGCCATTGACTTTGATGAGGTGACTGTCACAAGGCGTCTTTACCGTTCCGGGGAAAGTGAATATCTTATAAACGGCACGCCCTGCCGGCTCAAGGACGTAAACGAACTGTTTTACGACACGGGAATCGGCAAGGAGGGATATTCAATAATCGGCCAGGGTCAGATTGACAAAATCCTGAGCGGAAAGCCCGAGGATCGCAGAGAGCTTTTCGACGAGGCCGCGGGCATAGTGAAGTTCAAGCGCCGCAAGGCGGCCGCTCTTGCAAAGCTGGAAAGCGAAAAGCAAAACCTTGTGCGCGTAAAGGACATACTTGCCGAGCTGGAAAAGCAGGTCGGGCCGCTGGAAAGACAGTCCGAGACTGCGAGAATCTATCTTCGCAAAAAGGAAGATTTAAAAAAGCTTGACATCAATGTTTTCCTCCTGGAAAACGGACGTCTCCGCGAACAGCTTGCCTCAGTGGATGAAAAGTACAGGCTGGCAGACGGCGAGCTCGACGAAAACAGGGAAAAATACGAGAAAATCAAAGAGGAGTACCAGAAGATCCAGGAGGAGATCGAAAAGCTTGACGCCGAGATTGAGGAGGCGAGAAACAGCGCCACCGATGCCGGTATGATGCGCGGAAAGCTCGAGGGCGAGGTTAATGTGTTAAAGGAGCAGATTAACTCCGCAAAGGGAAGCGAAATCCACCTTACAAACCGTAAAAACGCCATAGGCACCGCTCTAAAGCAGCGTCAAAAGCTTGAGGAGATCCAGCGCCACATAGAGGAGCTTAACGGCGCCATTGAGGAAGGAAAAAACACAATAATCGGAGAGCTGAACCAACGCGCCGCCATCAAGACTAAAATGGGGCGTTTTGACACCATGATGGAGCAGGTGAACATCCGCAAGGCGGAGCTTAATTCCAGGCTTTTAAGGGTGAAATCCGACGAGGCTGCCAGGGTGGAAAACCTTAAGAAAACGGAGTCGGAGTTTGAAGCTTTAAGCCGTGAGATCGGTGAGATGAACAAACGCCAGGAGGCCGCAGAGTCGGAGCTTGCCGGTATCCGTCAGGAGCTTGCCGGGAAAGATGCAAAGCTTCGGGAAACCCAGAGCGCATACCACATGGAGCGCTCCAAGCTCGAGACGCTTAATAATCTCACCGAAAGGTACGAGGGCTACGGCGGCAGCGTCAAAAAGGTAATGGAGCAGAAAGCGAAGGAAAAGGGCATTATCGGAGTTGTTGCCGATATCGTCAAGGTGGACAGAAAGTACGAGACGGCCATAGAGACAGCGCTGGGCGGAAATATTCAGAATATTGTCACTGACGACGAGGAAACGGCAAAGAGGATGATCCGTTACTTAAAAGAAAACAGGCTGGGCAGGGCAACATTCCTTCCTCTTTCGAGCATAACAAATCCCCAGGAGTTTAAGACGCCGGAGGTTCTTAAGGAAAAGGGCGTTCTTGGGATGGCGGACGAGCTTGTTTCCATAGAAAAAAAATACGCCAACGTGGCAAGGGCCATGCTTGGGCGGATTGTTGTGATCGACAATGTGGACAACGCCGTAAAAATTGCCAGAAAATACGATTACGGCATCCGTATGGTGACGCTTGAGGGCGAGCTTTTGGTGCCGGGCGGAGCAATCAGCGGAGGTGCGTTTAAAAACAACAGCAATCTCCTCGGACGGCGAAGGGAGATTGACGAGCTCGAAAACAGGGTGAAACGGCTCCTTGCAGATGTTGATACCATAAACAGGGAAATAGACGACACAAAGGCAAGAAGAAACAGGCTGAGGATGGAGCTTGAAACTCTTAAGACCGACATCCAGAAAAAATCCATCGAGCAGAACACGGCGAGACTTAACATAGCCCAGGCGAGGGAACGCATGGAGGAGGAAGCTCAGGGAGCCGCGTCGCTGCGTCAGGAGGAGATGGAGATAGACGAGCGTCTGGCGAAGCTTAAGAGCGATAAGGAGGAGACGCGAAAGGAGCTTGAAAACAGCGAAGCTCTGGAAAAGGCCGCTCAGGATGAGATCCTCAAAAAACAGCAGGAGCTTGAGGAGCAGAGAAAGGTGGAGAGCGAAGCGGCGTCTCTTGCAGCCGAGTGGGATTTAAAGGTTGAAAAAATGCGCCAGACCCAGGGATTTAAACAGTCTAACGTGGACCGCATCGTGGGCGAGATTGAGAGGCTTGAATCCGAACTTAAGGAAATCCTGGAGGCTCTTGAGGAAAACGGCCGTGAGGTTGAACTCAAACAGCAGAACATTCTGGAGATTGAAAAGACTATCGCCGCTTCTTACGACGCGCAGAACAGGTCCGAGGGAAAATTAAAGGAGACTGTTTCCCGCAGGGAGGAGCTTACCGAAAGCCAGAAAACATTTTTCCAGAGACGTGAGGAGCTTGCCGAACGCATTTCCGGACTGGACAGGGAGGTTTACCGTTTAAATTCTCAGAAGGAAAGGCTGGAGGAAAACCTTGAAGCCCAGATCAACTATATGTGGGACGAGTACGAGATAACACTGTCAGACGCGTCACAGCTTAAGGATGAAAATATGACAGACCTGTCAGCCATGAAACGGGAGATATCGTCGTTAAAGGAGCAGATAAAAAAGCTGGGAGACGTGAATGTAAACGCCATAGAAGATTACCGGAACCTTATGGAGCGTTTTCAGTTTATGAAAAACCAGCACGACGATCTCGTGGAGGCTGAGAAGACGCTTGAAGGGATTATAGACGAGCTCGACACTTCGATGAGAAAGCAGTTTTCGGAGAAATTCTCCGAGATAAATCGGGAATTTGACAAGGTGTTTAAGGAGCTTTTCGGAGGCGGCAAGGGTACGCTTGAGCTTATGGAGGACGAGGATTTGCTGGAGGCAGGGATACGCATAATAGCTCAGCCGCCGGGCAAGAAGCTGCAGAACATGATGCAGCTTTCGGGCGGCGAGAAAGCGCTTACTGCCATATCGCTTCTGTTTGCCATTCAGAATCTTAAGCCGTCGCCGTTTTGTCTGCTGGATGAGATCGAAGCCGCGCTGGACGATTCCAATGTCGGGAGGTTTGCGAAATATCTGCATAAGCTTACAAAAAATACGCAGTTTATTGTAATAACCCACAGGAGAGGTACGATGGAGCAGGTGGACCGCCTGTACGGTATTACCATGCAGGAGAAGGGCGTGTCCGCGCTGGTAAGCGTTAATCTTATTGACAAGGAATTGGATGATTAGGAGGATTCCGGCAAAATGGGCGAGAAGAATACCGGCCAGGCTGATCTGGCGAGGAACAATATTTACGGCGTTGAGAAAATCGATATCGAGGAGAAGGAGAAAAAAGGTTTTTTTGCCCGCCTGAAGGCAGGACTTACAAAGACCAGAGAGAACATAGTAAAGGGAATTGATTCCGTGTTCAGCGGTTACTCCGAAATTGATGCGGATTTTTACGAGGAGCTAGAAGAAATCCTCATTATGGGCGATATCGGCGTGAACGCAACCACGATGATACTGGACAGGCTTAAGGAACAGGTCGCGGAGCAAAAGCTCAGGACCCCTTCTGAGTGCAGACAGCTTTTAATTGACAGCATCAGGGAACAGATGCGTGTGGACGAAAATGCTTATGAGTTTGAAAAGGAAAACGTCAGGGCCGTAATAATGGTCATAGGCGTAAACGGAGTCGGAAAGACAACTTCAGTGGGAAAGCTGGCAGGTAAATTAAAGAGCAGGGGTAAGAAGGTGCTCATTGCGGCGGCGGATACGTTCCGCGCCGCTGCCGGAGATCAGCTCGCAGAGTGGGCAAGGAGAGCCGATGTGCCCCTGATCGGCGGAAACGAGGGCGCCGATCCCGCAAGCGTTGTCTATGACGCGGTGAACGCCGCCAGGGCAAGAGGTGTGGACGTGCTTCTTGTCGATACGGCGGGCAGGCTCCACAACAAGAAAAACCTCATGGAGGAGCTCAGGAAGATGAACCGGATAATCGACAGGGAGTACCCTGACGCGCACCGGGAAAATCTTATTGTGCTCGATGCGACAACCGGACAGAACGCGCTGATACAGGCCAGAGAGTTTGGGGACGTAACGGATCTGACGGGAATTATCCTGACAAAGATGGACGGCACCGCAAAGGGCGGTATCGCCGTGGCAATACAGTCAGAGCTTAAAATCCCCGTGAAATATATCGGGGTGGGAGAGACGATTGAGGATCTGCAGAAATTTGATCCGGATGAATTTGTAAACGCATTGTTTGAAGAATGAGAGGAATACAAAATGGGTGAACAGATGCTTACGCTGGAAAAATTTGAGGAGGCATATGAAGTGGTCAAGAAGGTCACTTTGGAGACAAAGCTTGTCTTCAGCGACTATTTCAGCGCCGCAACGGGAAACAGGGTCTATCTGAAGCCGGAAAACATGCAGTTTACCGGTGCGTACAAGGTGAGAGGGGCTTATTATAAGATGAGCACCCTGACACAGGCCGAGAGGGACAAGGGGCTTATTACCGCTTCCGCAGGAAATCATGCCCAGGGAGTTGCCTATGCTGCAAAATGCTACGGGGCAAAGGCTACGATTGTGATGCCGACCGCCACTCCGCTTATGAAGGTGAACCGCACCAAGAATTATGGCGCTGAGACCGTGCTGTACGGGGATGTGTACGACGAGGCATGCGCAAAGGCCTATGAGCTTGCCGACGAGCACGGGTACACATTTATACATCCCTTCGACGATCTGACTGTCGCGACGGGACAGGGCACGATCGCGATGGAAATCATAAAGGAGCTTCCGCTTGTGGATTACATTCTGGTACCCATAGGAGGAGGAGGGCTTGCGACGGGAGTATCAGTGCTTGCAAAGCTCTTAAATCCCAAGATAAAGGTTATAGGCGTAGAACCCGCCGGGGCAAACTGTATGCAGGAATCGTTAAAAGCCGGAAAGGTTACGACGCTGCCCACAGTAAATACCATTGCCGACGGTACTGCCGTAAAGACCCCGGGAGAAAAGCTTTTCCCCTATATTCAGAAAAATATTGATGATATCATCACCGTAAAGGACGAGGAGCTGGTGGTGGCTTTCCTTGACATGGTTGAGAATCATAAGATGGTTGCCGAAAATTCGGGCCTCTTAACGGTTGCGGCGCTGCGCCACCTGGATGTTAAGGACAAAAAGATCGTTTCAATCATAAGCGGCGGCAATATGGACGTTATAACGATGTCCTCAGTTGTCCAGCAGGGACTTATCATGCGCGACCGCATATTTACGGTTTCAATTCTCCTTCCCGACAAGCCGGGAGAGCTGTACAGGGTTTCCGGTATAATAGCGGGAGTAAACGGAAATGTGATCAAGCTTGAACATAACCAGTTCGTGTCAATCAACCGCAACGCCGCTGTGGAGCTTAGGATCACACTTGAGGCATTCGGGACGGATCATAAGCAGCAGATTATGGAGGCTTTGGAAAAAGAGGGGTACAAGCCAAAGCAGGTAAGGACAATCATATAATTTTACCGGAGAATTAAAATTCTCCCCAAAGTGATATAATATTGACGGGACGAAATATATTTTGTCCCGTCTGTGCCGTGTATGGCAATGGAGACAGGGAGGATGGAAATGGCAGAAAAACGGGCGGATACCACTGAACAGGAAATAGAATTGCGTTTTGAGGCCAAAAAGTCATTAGGGCGCAGGGCGCGGGATTATCTTGTGATCACGGCCGCATCGTTTATCTATGCGGCGGCTGTTGGTCTGTTTCTCGATCCCAATCTGCTTGCGCCGGGCGGAGTTACAGGTATTTCAATCATTTTAAATCGTATTGTCGGGCTCCCGACGGGAACATGGATGCTTGTCATAAACATTCCCATACTGGCCGTCGGCACGTGGAAATTCGGGTGGAGATTCATTCTGTCCACCATGTACTGTACCGTGCTCACTTCCTTTTTTACAAATATTCTTGCGGCGGCGGGGCCTGTGACGCAGGATCCGCTTCTGGCGGCTTTGGTCGGCGGCGCGCTGATTGCGGTTGCGCTGGGGCTTGTGTTTAAGTCCGGAGCGACGACCGGAGGAACGGATATAATCATCAAGCTTCTTAAGCTTAAATTTCCCCATTTAAAGACGGGTTCTCTTTTCCTTGTCACCGACGCGATGATCGTGACATGCTCAGCTTTTGTATTTAAAGACGTCGATACGGCTCTTTACGCGGGGCTTGTCGTGCTTGTAAACTCATTTTTGCTTGATCTTGTTCTCTACGGGAGAGACGGCGCAAAGATGTTTTTCATCATAAGCGAGCATCCCGACAGGATCGCGGAGAGGATACTTAAGGAGCTTGACATAGGCGCCACTTACCTTTCCGGCAGCGGCGCCTACAGCGGGAATGAAAAACGAGTGATAATGTGCGTCGTAAAAAAACAGCTCTCTCCAAAGGCGGAGGAGGTCGTGCGCCAGGAGGATCCGAAGGCTTTTTTGATAATCACAAGCGCCACGGAAATCTTTGGCGAAGGATACAAAAGCATTTTCAGCGAGAAGATATGACGACGGTGAAATATTGCGCGAACATATGTTTGACAAGAAAAAATACTTGACAGTCCGCAGACTTTATAGTAAGATACTCAAAGTGCGGATAACAACAGCCATTTCGGGCTGAAAGAGAGCGGTATGGACAGGATTTACGAAAAGGCAATGCTGTATGATTTTTACGGCGAGCTGCTGACCGAGCATCAGCGAAGCGTATACGAGGACGCGGTGTGCAACGATATGTCCCTGGGCGAGATCGCGGAGGAATACGGGATCTCACGGCAGGGCGT
>CANQSE010000022.1 GCA_947626405.1 uncultured Acetatifactor sp.
CAGCAACATTGTGGAGGAAGCCCTTGACGCGCTGGCGTGCACAATAAGCGCCGAGGAGGATCCTGAAATTTACACAAGCGGCACAAACAATATTTTCCGCTATCCGGAGCTGGCGGATCAGCAGAAAGCCAGCGAGCTTATCAATACCTTTGAGGAAAAAAAGCTTTTGGGAGAGATCCTGCAGGAGACGATGTCGGATAACAGCGGAACCGGTATTCAGGTTTATATAGGCGAGGAAACGTCGGTTCAGAGTATGCGGGACTGCAGCGTAGTCACCGCAACCTATGAGCTTGGCGGCGGGATGAAAGGAACAATCGGCATTGTAGGCCCAAAACGGATGGATTACGAAAAGGTGGTTGGGACGCTGAGGACCATACAGAACCAGCTCGACGAACTATACAGGACGGATGAATCTTAGCAGAAAGGATATGGCGATATGGCGGACGAAAAAAAGCAGAACGGTACTGCTAAAGACGAGACAGCGGCAAAGCAGACGGATATTCCGGAAGGAATTTCACCCGATAATGGGGAAAAGCCTGAAGACGTAACGACTGAGGAAGCAAAATCTGCGGAAACGAAATCCGAGGAGGCAAAAGCCGGGGAGACAAATCCGGCGGATGAAAAAGCCGGGGAAGCGGATCCGGATGCCGCAGACGACGGGGAAACCGATGGGAACCCTCAGAGCGGCGACGAGAAATCCTGGGCGGATAAGAGGGCCGCGAAGAAGCAGGCCAGGCAGGACAAAAAGACCGATGCGCTCAAGGAGCAGATTGAACAGCTTGAGGACAGGGTGAAACGTCAGATGGCGGAGTTTGAAAACTTCCGCAAGCGCACGGATCGGGAAAAACAGGCGATGTTTGAGACCGGAGCAAAAAGCGTAATTGAAAAGATTCTTCCCATCGTGGATAATTTTGAGAGGGGTCTCTCAACGGTGCCGGAGGAAAACAGGGAAGATCCTTTTGTGGACGGTATGAACAAGATCTACAGGCAGATGATGACAGAGCTTGATAATATAGGCGTTAAGCCCATCGACGCCGTAGGGCAGGAATTTGACCCCGCTCTCCACAATGCGGTGATGCAGGTGGCAAGCGAGGAATTTGAATCAGGCACGGTGGCACAGGAGCTTCAGAAGGGGTATACCTATCGGGACAGCGTGGTGCGCCACAGTATGGTTGCAGTAGTTGAATAAAAAATAATGACAGCATAAATCAGGAGGAAACGAAAATGGGAAAGATCATAGGAATTGACTTAGGAACAACAAACAGCTGCGTGGCAGTCATGGAAGGCGGCAAGCCTACCGTTATCGCAAATGCGGAAGGCGCAAGGACGACACCATCGGTGGTGGCGTTTACAAAGACCGGAGAGAGGCTGGTAGGCGAACCGGCGAAGCGTCAGGCAGTTACAAATGCCGAGAAGACGATCTCCTCGATAAAGAGGGATATGGGAACCGACAGAGGCCGTACGATTGACGGCAAGAAGTATTCGCCTCAGCAGATATCCGCAATGATTCTGCAGAAGTTGAAAGCGGACGCTGAGAGCTATATCGGAGAGAAGGTGACCGACGCGGTGATCACCGTGCCCGCATACTTCAACGATGCTCAGCGTCAGGCGACAAAGGACGCCGGAAAGATTGCCGGACTGGACGTAAAGAGAATTATCAACGAGCCCACGGCGGCCGCTCTTGCGTACGGACTTGACAACGAGAAAGAGCAGAATATAATGGTGTACGATCTTGGCGGCGGCACTTTCGACGTGTCCATAATCGAGATCGGCGACGGCGTTATTTCGGTTCTGGCGACAAACGGCGACACCCATCTGGGCGGCGACGATTTCGACGAAAAGATTATTCAGTGGATGCTCTCGGAGTTTAAGAAAGCGGAAGGCGTGGATCTGTCAGGAGACAAGATGGCAATGCAGAGACTTAAGGAAGCCGCCGAAAAGGCAAAGAAGGAGCTTTCCAGCGCCATGACCACCAATATAAACCTTCCGTTTATCACCGCAACCTCGGAGGGTCCCAAGCACTTTGACATGAACCTTACCAGGGCGCAGTTTGACGAGCTGACAAGGGATCTGGTGGATAAGACCGCAATTCCCGTACAGAACGCCATGAAGGATGCAGGACTTACAAATGCGGACCTTGGCCAGGTGCTTCTTGTAGGCGGCTCCACGCGTATACCTGCGGTACAGGATAAGGTGAGACAGTTGACCGGAAAAGAGCCCAGCAAATCATTAAATCCTGACGAGTGCGTTGCAATCGGCGCTTCCGTTCAGGGCGGAAAGCTGGCCGGAGACGCAGGTGCGGGTGAGATCCTTCTGCTGGATGTGACACCGCTGTCACTTTCTATCGAGACCCAGGGAGGCGTTGCAACGAGGCTGATCGAGAGGAACACAACCATACCTACCAAGAAAAGCCAGATTTTTTCAACCGCCGCAGACAACCAGACGGCGGTGGACATCAACGTCGTGCAGGGCGAGAGACAATTTGCAAGGGACAACAAGTCTCTCGGACAATTCCGTCTGGACGGTATACCGCCTGCAAGGAGAGGTATGCCTCAGATCGAGGTCACGTTTGATATTGATGCAAACGGCATCGTAAACGTGTCCGCAAAGGATCTTGGAACGGGCAAGGAGCAGCATATCACCATAACCGCGGGTTCCAATATGTCCGACGATGAGATCGAGAAAGCTGTTAAGGAAGCCGCAGAGTTTGAAGCTCAGGACAGAAAGCGCAAAGAGGCTGTGGAGACAAGGAACGAGGCTGACTCTTTCGTCTTCCAGACCGAGAAAGCGCTTGAGGAAGTCGGAGATAAGATCACGGACAGCGATAAATCCGCTGTCAAGGCTGACCTTGAAGCCGTCAAGGCAATCCTTGAGAGAACAAAGGATCAGGAGATGAGCGACAGCGATATCGACGAGCTGAAAGCGGCTAAGGAAAAGCTTACGAACAGCACTCAGAGCCTGTTTACAAAGATGTACGAAAATATGCAGCAGGCTCAGGGAGCGGCCGGCCCCGCACCCGACATGGGCGGCGCGGCGCAGGGCGGTTCGGCGCCTGAGGACGACGTGATCGACGGAGACTTCCGGGAGGTATAAAAAGGATGTGCCGTTGGCGCGGCAGTTTGAAAGTTGGCAAGAGGTGCAGTTATGGCAGAGCAGAAGCGGGACTACTACGAGGTCCTGGGCATTGACAGAAATGCGGACGACGCCGCAATTAAAAAAGCATATCGTGTTCTGGCCAAGAAGTATCATCCGGATGTAAATCCGGGTGATGCCGAGGCCGAGAAAAAATTTAAGGAAGCATCCGAAGCCTATGCAGTGCTCAGCGATCCCGAAAAGAGGCGCCAGTATGATCAGTTTGGTCATTCGGCCTTCGAGGGCGGATTCGGCGGCGGTGGTTTCGATTTCAACGATATTGATCTGGACAGTCTTTTCGGAGGTTTCTTCGGAGATCTTTTCGGAGGAGGCAGATCATCGAGGTCGCGTGCCGGAAACAGCCCTATGAAAGGCGCAAATCTGCGAACCAGCGTGAGGATCACTTTTGAGGAAGCCGTCTTTGGATGCAAAAAAGAAATTGAACTTACTGTGAAAGAGACCTGTAAAACCTGTAACGGTTCGGGAGCAAAACCCGGAACCTCTCCGGAGACATGCAGCACATGTAAGGGAAGCGGTCAGATATTTGTAACCGGTCAGATGTTCTTTGGAGGAACGACCAGGAGCCTGCAGGTATGTCCGGACTGTCAGGGAACGGGAAAGATCATAAGGGAAAAATGTGTGGACTGCCGCGGAACAGGCTACATACCTATGAGAAAAAGGTATTCCGCCGATATTCCGGCGGGAATTGACAACGGACAGTCATACCGTATGCCAGGGCTGGGAGAGCCCGGAATTAACGGCAGGCCAAGAGGAGACGTGCTTGTGGAAGTGATAGTGGGACGTCATCCCATCTTCCAGCGGCAGGATTTTGACATTTATTCCTCTGTGACGCTTTCGTATGCCGTGGCTGCGCTGGGCGGAGAAATTTTTATCGACACTGTTGACGGCAAGGTTATATATGATGTGAAGCCCGGAACTCAGACGGATACAAGAGTCCGGCTGCGCGGTAAGGGAGTGCCCTCATGGCGCAACAAGGACGTACGTGGAGATCATTATGTGACGCTTGTCGTTCAGGTTCCGGATAAGCTTAAGCCGGAGGCGAAGGAGCTTCTGCGTCAGTTTGACGAGATGACCGGAGATACGCTTAACGCGGTAAAAAATGCAACAGCTTCCGACGGCGACGGTGACGGCAGGGACAAAGACCCCAGGGACGGACGGAAAAAGAAATTCTGGAAGTGACATGATATTAATATGATTCGGTAAAAGGGATTGCTGAAGTCTGGCAATCCTTTTGCCGTAAAACAGGCAGAGGAATGACAAAAAAATTTTCAGAGACTCTTTGCAACCTCTACATTGTAGTGCTGTCGGCGATTATGCCGCTATATAACCGTGGAACATACGTGATGATTGGGGACACGAAGTTTGACATGTTCAGGGATGTGTCGCTGTGGTGTCTTTGTCTTGCCGTTTTATCCGCCGTTGTAGGCATGATTGAATCACGCCCGGCAAAAGGAGCGCCGGACGGTTTTTTTGCCGCCAAAAGGACGGGAGCAAGGGCTTTCTCATACGTTGATCTGTGCGTTGCATGCTATGGGGTGAGCGCGGCGCTGTCGGCTTTTTTGAGCAGCTACGGCGTTTACGCCTGGACGGGATACAGAGAGTGGCATATGGGAGCTCTGACCCAGCTTTCACTTACGGCCATATATTTTTTTGTCTCAAGATGCTACAATGGGAGCGCATGGACCGTTTACATGTGGGAGGCCGCCTTTTTTCTCACGGCGCTTCTGGGACTTTGCAGTCGTCTTGGAATGGATCCCCTGGGACTTCTCAGAGATTTTGAGCGTGGAGGATGGGAATATCGTCATCTTATTTCGACGGTGGGAAACATCAACTGGTACTGCGGTTATTCGGCTGTAGCTATCGCAATGCCGACGGTCGGGTATCTTAAAGCAAAAAGCGTAAAAAAGCGCATAATTCTGTATATTGTAAGCGTCCTGGGGCTTGTGGTGCTGTGTATTCAGGGGAGCGACGCGGGTCCTGTGCTTGTGTTTGTATGTCTTGGAGTCTGCCTTTTGTGGGGCGGAAGAAACGAAAGCATATTTGCCCGGACGATGCTTCTTGCAGCAGGGACATGCCTTGGGCTGCCATGCTACGCCAATGCGGTAAGACTGGCTGGAGAAAGGGCGTTTTATGCGATCCCTGAGGACGGAATCGGGCTTCGTGTGTTTGGCTGGGGCGGATGGTGGGCGCTTGGCGCATTGTTCCTTGGAATATATTTTCTGATAAAAAACGGCATGAAAGCGGATGCAAAAATGCGCGATACAAAGCAGGGGCGCGGCGTGGCAGGGCGCATAAGGGCCTTTTGGATTGCCGCCGTGATTATGTGGGGCATTTTTCTTTTATTGGGCGTTTTGCTCTGCCTAAGCCGCCTTGCGGGGAGCGTTGAATGGAACCAGGGAAGGGGCGTTCTCTGGCGGCTGTCCGTTCAGGGATTTTTAAAGGGAGACTGGAAGCAGAAGATGTTTGGCGCCGGTCCCGACTGTTTTGCCGAATACATATACTCTGTGTTCAGCCCGGGCGAGCTGCCTGAGCCAGAGGGACACTGGGCGGGCGCTATATTTGCAAACGCACATAACCAATGGCTGAACCATCTTGTAAATACGGGGATTTTCGGGCTCTTAAGCGCTGTGGCCATAGTTATTGCGGCTCTTAAGCGCTATCGCCGTTTTATGCCCGGTATGCTGGCACTGATACTGTACTGCGTAAATTCGCTTGTGAGCTTTCAGCAGGTGCTTAGCACGCCGCTTATTTTTGTGATGCTTGGAATCTGCGAATACAGGCAAAGAGTCATGGAAAATAAAATAAGCCGCTTAGACGGCGGGACTGGAGATAGTTATGAAGTGGATAAGATTTCGGATTAAAACCATTACGGATGCCGAGGATATCATAGTGAGCACACTCTATGACATAGGGCTTGAGGGGGCTCAGATAGAAGATAAGGTTCCTCTGTCTGCGTGGGAAAAGGAGCAGATGTTCGTCGATATTCCTCCGGAGGATACGGAGGACGACGGGATTGCGTACCTTAGTTTTTTTGCGGAGAAAAAACCTGACGGCGGCCCTGATACGGAAACGCTTCTTAAGCAGGTCAAGGAGGAGCTTGAACAGCTCCGCATGTTCTGCGACATAGGAGAGGGCACCGTCACAGTGGACGAAACCGAGGACGTAGACTGGATCAATAACTGGAAACAGTATTTCCACCAGTTTTATATAGACGATATCCTCGTGATTCCCTCATGGGAGGATGTAAAGGCGCAGGACACTGAAAAGACGGTGCTCCACATCGATCCCGGAACGGCCTTTGGCACTGGGATGCACGAGACGACTCAGCTTTGCATCCGGCAGCTCAGAAAATATGTGACGCCCGAGACGGAGCTTCTGGATGTCGGAACCGGAAGCGGGATTCTTGCAATTCTCTCCCTGATGTTCGGTGCAAGATGCGCGGTGGGTACGGATCTGGACATCTGCGCCGTGGATGCGGTGGCGGCAAACTGTGAAGCGAACGGCATTGACCCCGGAAAATTCAGGCTTCTCATCGGGAATGTCATTACGGATAAAGAAATCAGGGATCAGGTCGGGTACGGCTGTTATGACATTGTTGTCGCAAATATTCTCGCGGATGTGCTCGTCCCTCTTACTCCGGTTGCGGCTAAGCTTCTCAAGCCGGGAGGGATATACATTACCTCGGGAATTATTGACGACAAGGAAGAAACGGTGACGGATGCCGTTAAAAAAGCAGGATTTGAGATTGTGGAAGTGACAAGGCAGGGAGAGTGGGTCGGAGTCACTGCCCGCATGGGAACAGGCGCTTCTTTGGGGAAAGGGTGACTTTATGTACCGTTTTTTTGTGGATCCGTCCCAGATCAATATGGATGACAAACGTGTCATAATCATGGGAGACGATGTAAATCATATAAAAAACGTTCTGCGTATGGGTGCGGGGGAGGAAATCTCCGTAAGCAACGGGATGGACGGGAATGAATACAGATGCGCCATCCTGTCCCTGGAGACAGACAGGGTGGTATGCGAGCTTCGTTTTGTGAAGGAGGACGGAGTGGAGCTGCCGTCGAGGATCTATCTTTTTCAGTCGTTGCCCAAAGGGGACAAAATGGAGTTTATCATACAGAAGGCGGTTGAGCTGGGGGTATACGGGATCATTCCCGTCGCGTCGAAGCGCTGTGTGGTGAAGCTGGATCGGAAAAAATCGGCGGCCAGGACGACGCGGTGGCAATCCATTGCCGAGGCAGCCGCAAAACAGAGCAGACGCAGCGTGGTTCCGCAGGTGAGCGAGGTGACGGGCTTCGAGGATGCGCTTAAGATGTCTGCGGATATGGACGTAAAGCTTATCCCGTATGAACTGGCGGGCGAAATGGCAAGGACGCGGGAGATCATAGACGGACTGGAAGCAGGTCAGGACATCGCCGTGTTTATCGGTCCCGAGGGCGGTTTTGACGAAGGGGAGATAAGGATGGCCGAAGGCTTCGGAGTCAGGCCCGTCACGCTGGGCAGGAGGATTCTGCGCACTGAGACTGCAGGAATGACAGTCCTGTCATGGATTTTGTACCGTCTTGAGGGGAAAATATGATCCCGCCTGATGCCTGACACTGACAGGGACAGCAATTTTTGCATATGCTATCAGGAAAGAAATTATGCTTCGTTCAGTTATTTTAATGGAGGAAAAATGGAAGTTTATTTGGACAATTCCGCCACTACCAGGGTGCTTCCCGAAGCCGCGGAACTGATGAATCAAATTATGTGCGTAGAATATGGAAATCCTTCCAGTCTCCACATGAAAGGCGTTATGGCCGAACAGTACATGCGCTATGCAAAAGAGACCTTTGCAAAGCTTTTAAAGGTAAACGAAAAGGAAATTTATTTTACCTCCGGAGGTACCGAATCCGACAATATGGCTTTGATCGGAGGGGCGCTTGCAAACAGGCGCCGGGGCAATCGTCTGATCACGACCCGCATCGAGCATCCGGCGGTACTTCAGCCCATGCGGTATCTGGAATCTCTGGGATTTAACGTCACGTATCTTCCCGTGGACAAATCGGGAAGGATCTCCCTTGAGGATCTTGAGGCTGCGATGACGCATGATACCGTTCTTGTGTCGATCATGCACACAAACAATGAGATAGGCTCAATACAGCCGATTGCGGAAGCCGGAGCGCTTATAAAGCGCATGAATCCCGACACGCTGTTTCATGTGGACGCGGTTCAGGGCTTTGGAAAGGCTTTGATTTACCCGAAAAAGGCGGGAATCGACCTGCTTTCAATAAGCGGACACAAGATCCACGGCCCTAAGGGAGTGGGAGTTTTATATGTCGGGGATAAGGTAAAGCTGCAGCCGATTATATATGGAGGGGGACAGCAGTTCAACCTGAGATCCGGCACGGAGAACGTGCCGGGGGCCGCCGGAATGGCAAAGGCGGCGGAGCTTTTATACGCCCACTACAACGAGGATATCGTGCACCTCGCCAGATGCAAAAGCAGGCTCATACGCGGGCTGCAAAAGATGGAGGGAATAAGGATCAACGCCCTTGTGCCGGATTTTCCGGACGGAGAGCACACGGCGCCGCATATAGTCAGCGTTTCCGTGTCGGGAGTGCGCAGCGAGGTTTTGCTGCACGCGCTTGAGGAAAAGGGAATATACGTCTCAGCCGGAAGCGCCTGCTCCGCCCGCAGACCGCAGCCTTCCGCCACGCTCCGTGCGCTCGGCGTGGAGAATTGGGCGCTGGAATCCACAATACGTTTAAGCTTTTCCGTTTATACGACGGAGGAAGAAATAGACTATACATTGCGGACGATGTATGATAAAATTCCTATATTGCGTAAATATGCCGGAAAGTAGGAAGCGGAATACTTCCGTAAAGGCGGAATGGAGTGGGAAATGTTTTCAGCTTTTCTTATCAAGTATGCTGAGATCGGCGTGAAGGGAAAAAACAGATATCTCTTTGAGGAGGCGCTTGTCCATCAGATAAAATCCGCTCTCAGAAAATGTGAGGGGGAATTTGAGATCCGCCGTACCCAGGGACGAATTTACGTTGAAGCGGCAGGGGAATTTGATTATGATGAGACAGTGGAAAGCCTTTGCCGCGTGTTTGGCATTTCCTCCATATGCCCTGTTGTTTATGTGGAGGACGAGGGCTTTGAAAAATTATGCGACACTGTTGTCGGTTTTTTGAGAGACGTTTACCCCGAAAGGAACAAATCCTTTAAGGTAAACGCAAGAAGGGCTAGAAAAAATTATCCAAAGTCTTCAATGGAGATCAACGCGGATCTTGGCGAGGCGATTTTGAACGCGTTTCCCGGGATGCGTGTGGATGTGCGCAATCCGGAAATCATGCTGAATGTGGAGATCAGGGAAAAAATATACATCTATTCCCTGGAGATACCCGGCCCCGGGGGGATGCCGGTGGGAACCGGAGGAAAAGCCATGCTGCTTTTGTCCGGCGGAATCGACTCTCCCGTGGCGGGATACATGATCGCAAAGCGCGGCGTTAAGATTGACGCCGTATACTTCCACGCCCCGCCGTATACAAGCGAGCGGGCAAAGCAGAAGGTGATCGATCTTGCGAGGATCGTCTCGCGATACACAGGACCCGTTTACCTTCATGTGATTAATTTCACGGATATACAGCTCTACATCCATGAAAAATGTCCTCATGAGGAGCTTACTATCGTCATGAGGCGCTATATGATGCGAATTGCCGAGCACATTGCAAAGGAGACGGAGTGTCTCGGGCTTATCACTGGCGAGAGCATAGGGCAGGTGGCCTCCCAGACCATGAGCTCGCTTGCCGCGACTAACGAAGTGTGCAGCCTTCCCGTATACCGCCCTCTGATCGGCTTCGACAAGAAGGAGATCATAGAGCTTGCCCAAAAGATCGGCTCGTATGAAACGTCAATTCTTCCGTATGAGGACTGCTGTACAATATTTGTTGCGAAGCACCCCGTGACTAAGCCGAATCTTAACGTGATACGGCGGCATGAGAGGAATCTGGAGGAAAAGATCGGGGATCTGTTCAAAACGGCAATTGAGAATGACGAGCTGATAATTGTGGAGTAAATGGGAACCGCGGAGTAAAAGTGAACTGCAGAGAAAATGTGAACTGTGCGGTAAATCAGAATTGCGGAGTAAGCGGGAACTGCGCAGTAAAAACGGGATCCCAGGCGTCTGCGACCCCAGGATCCCTTTATGTTCAGGCTGTGCGTTTATACCGGTGTTTATACAGATGCGCTTACACCAGATAGGGCTTGAGGATGTTCATTACCTCGTCAATGCCTTCCTCCGCGTGAATATTCAGGTCGATGGGCTTTGAGAGATCCAGACTGAAAATTCCCATGATTGACTTTGCATCAATGACATACCTGCCGGAGACAAGATCAAAGTCATAATCAAATTTTGTTACATCGTTTACGAAAGATTTTACCTTATCGATGGAATTTAAAGAAATCTGTACTGTTTTCATAGGTTTAACCTCCTGTTTAATTTCATACCTTCCCATTCATATTAACGGCATGAGGGATAAAAGTCAAGGATAAAACAGTACAAAAAATATGAGGGATCCCATGAAAAAAGTGGCGCTTCACAATCTCGGCTGTAAGGTAAACGCCTACGAGACCGACATAATGCGTAAAAAGCTGCAGGAATGCGGATATAAAATTGTGCCTTTTGAGGAAACTGCCGATATTTATATAGTCAACACCTGTACCGTGACAAACATTGCGGACAGAAAGAGCAGACAGATGCTTCACAGGGCGAAACAGAAAAATCCTTCCGCGCTTGTCGTTGCTGCGGGCTGTTATGTCCAGACAGGTCTGGAAAGCCTTAAAAAGGACTGCTGTGTGGATCTGGCAGTCGGAAATGACAAAAAGGGCAATATCGCCGAGATCCTTGAAGCGTATTTTGCCTCTCAAAATAAACCTGAGCGCGTCGCTGAACATTCTGAGCACATCGCCGGATCTCCTGAGCACGTCGCCGTACCTTCTGCGTACGATGAACATTCTGCGTGCGGCGGATTTCCGGACAAGACCTTAAATGGGACAACCGTGACGGACATTTCAAAATCCCGTGAATATGCTGAAATGAAGCTTGGCGGTACGCTCGGGCATACAAGGGCTTATATCAAAATACAGGACGGCTGCAACCAGTTTTGCTCGTACTGCGCCATTCCTCTGGCAAGGGGGAGGGTGCGCAGCCGTAGGGCTGAGGATGTCCTGCAGGAGATTCGCGGGCTGGCCGGGGAAGGCTATCGCGAGGTTGTGCTCACGGGGATCCATATCAGCTCATACGGGACCGATCGCGGCGAAAAGGACAGCCTGATTGATTTGATCAGGCGGATTAACGTTATAGACGGCATTGAGAGGATTCGACTCGGCTCAATGGAGCCCAGGCTTATCACTGAGGAATTTGCATACGCCCTGGCGGATCTGCCAAAGGTCTGCCCGCATTTTCACCTCTCTCTCCAGAGCGGCTGCGACGATACCTTAAAGAGGATGAATAGACACTATACAACAGGGGAATACTGTAAGAGTGTGGAAATACTGCGGGGCGCGTTTGACTTTCCGGCCGTGACGACGGATGTGATAGTGGGTTTTCCGGGCGAGACTGATGAAGAATTTAAGCGTACATACGATTTTATAGAAAAAACAGGGTTCTATGAGCTGCATGTTTTTAAATATTCCAGGAGGGACGGTACTGCGGCGGCGAAAATGCCCTGCCAGGTGAGCGAGGAGACAAAGAGTCTGCGAAGCGGAGCCCTGCTTGAGCTTGAGCGGAGACAGTCGCGCGAGTTCCGCGGCAGGTACATAGGGAGAGAAGCTGAGATACTTCTGGAGGAGAAAAAGAATATACGCGGCAGGGACTACGTCATCGGACACACGCGGGATTATGTGAAGATTGCCGTCCCGCCGGTGGGAGTGGGAGTCGGTCCAAACGCTGTCATTACGGCTCTTGCAACGGGATTTATAACGGACGAAATCCTGTCGGGTGAAACGGTTTGCGTGGAATAATCTTTTTAACAGATTGAATTTTTCTGACAAATGAGGTATTATAAAGGGCGTAGAGCGAAAAAATATCCGGCGTCGCTGCAGACGTCCGATGAAGGAATGGGTAATATATATGCAGGATTTGGGGAACACACAGTATTTTAAGGTGGAGACGGAGCCGGAGACAGGCGCGAGACTTGTGCTGGCCGCGGTGTATGAAGCGCTTTCAGAAAAGGGCTATAATCCCGTGAACCAGATTGTGGGTTACATTATGAGCGGCGATCCCACGTACATCACCAGCCACAAGAACGCGCGAAGCCTGATTATGAAGGTGGAGCGTGACGAGCTTGTCGAGGAGCTGCTGACTGAATATATCAATGCGAAGGGCTGGCGTTAGGCAGGAGGGTTCCATGAGGATCATGGGTTTGGATTTCGGCTCCAAAACGGTTGGAGTTGCGGTGAGCGACAGCCTGCTTTTGACGGCTCAGGGTATTGAGATTATCCGGCGCAAGGAGGAAAACAAGCTGCGCAGGACGTTTGCCAGGATAGAGGAACTGATTCTTGAGTACGATGTGGGCGAGATTGTGATCGGATGCCCTAAGCATATGAACGGAAGCTCGGGCGAGAGGGTGGAGCTTACAGAGGAGTTCATGGACAGGATCAAACGCCGGACGGGTCTTCCGGCGGTAATGTGGGATGAGAGACTGAGTACGGTCGAGGCCGACAGGATCATGATGGAGGCCGGAGTCCGCAGGGAGAACAGAAAAGAGTACGTGGACAAGATAGCCGCCGTTATAATTTTGCAGGGCTATCTGGATCGGCGGGCAGTTGCCGGTAAGCCGGCGGAATGAGAGGAAATATGCAGAAACCGGAAAAGATCGTGTTTAATCCGCAAAGCGGCGATCCCGTAGAGTTTTATGTGCTGGAGCAGACGAGAATAGGAGGATACAACTATATCCTTGTGACGGATTCCGACGAGGGAGACGGTGAAGCACTGATTCTTAAGGATATTTCCAAAGACGGCGAGGACGAGGGCGTTTTTACGGTGGTGTCAGACGACACGGAGCTTGCCGCCGTGGCGGGAGTTTTCGGTGATATGCTGGAGGACGTGAAGCTGGTCTGATTCGGGACTCCGGATTGAGAAGGCGGATATGGCGGTTGACAGAGAACAGGTGAAGCGTTTATTGAAAGAGAAGGGACTCAAGGTCACCAACCAGAGACTGCTGGTGTTGGAGGCTATTGCGTCATGCCCTGATGAACACCTGACTGCGGAAGAAATATTTGAATTGGTAAAGTTGAGCTATCCCGAGATTGGGCTGGCTACTGTTTATAGAACCATACAGTTGTTAAACGAGTTGAAGCTGATCGACAAGATCAGTTTTGATGATGGTTTTGCGCGTTATGAGATGGGGAATACTCGTGACGGCGAACAGAAGCACCATCATCATCACCTGATCTGTTTGAAATGCGGCAGGGTGATCTCCTTCCGGGATGATCTGCTGGAGGAGCTGGAGCAGAAGATCGCCTGTACCGCCGGATTTCACGTTGTGGATCATGAAGTCAAACTCTACGGCTACTGTGAAGAATGTGGAGGAGATTTAATTGAAGAAAAAAGAGAATAGCAGCGGTTCAAAGCTCAGGATTATCCCTCTGGGAGGTCTGGAGCAAATCGGTATGAAC
>CANQSE010000023.1 GCA_947626405.1 uncultured Acetatifactor sp.
TTACAGCAGTAACGACGGCAGCCCCTTAAAGACCGCCATAAAAGCCCTTAAGGAAATATACGGCCAGCTTCCCGAGGGGGTGCGCATTGTCCGCTCCTGCTCCACGGGCTACGGCGAAGCGCTGATGAAAGCCGCTTTCATGCTCGACGACGGCGAGGTCGAGACCGTTGCGCACTACCGCGCAGCCGCCTTTTTCGACCCGTCAGTAGACTGTATACTTGATATCGGCGGACAGGATATGAAATGTATAAAGATCAGGAACCATACCGTGGACAGCGTGCTTTTAAACGAGGCATGCTCCTCCGGCTGCGGTTCTTTCATAGAAACCTTTGCCAAATCGCTGAACTATAACATCCACGATTTTGCGCAGACGGCGCTGTTTGCGGAGCACCCCATAGATCTCGGGACGCGCTGCACGGTGTTTATGAACTCCAAGGTAAAACAGGCCCAGAAGGAAGGCGCAAGCGTGTCGGACATATCCGCGGGACTTGCCTACTCCGTTATAAAAAACGCTCTTTTCAAAGTCATCAAGGTTTCCGACGCCTCCGAGCTTGGAAAAAACATCGTAGTGCAGGGCGGGACATTTTACAACGACGCGGTTCTGCGGAGCTTTGAAAAAATAGCCGGATGCCAGGCCATACGCCCCGACATTGCAGGAATCATGGGCGCTTTCGGCGCGGCGCTGATCGCCAGGGAGAGATATGAGGAGGGTCAGGAGTCCTCCATGCTCTCCTACGAAAAAATCTGTGCGCTTCAGTATGAGACCAGCATCGCAAAATGCAAGGGCTGCACAAATAGCTGCCGTCTTACCATCAACAAGTTTTCGGGCGGCCGGCAGTTTGTCTCCGGAAACCGCTGTGAGCGCGGGATCGGGGGCAAAAAGAATCCGAACAATATGCCCAACCTCTTTAAATACAAGCTGGAAAGGATCTTCTCATACCCTTCTCTGGAGCCGGATCAGGCCCCGAGAGGGACCGTCGGGATCCCGAGAGTGCTGAACATGTACGAGGATTACCCCTTCTGGCATGTGTTTTTCACGAAGCTCGGCTACAGAGTGGTGCTGTCTCCCGAATCCAGCCGCAGAATTTACGAACTCGGTATTGAATCCATACCAAGTGAATCCGAGTGCTACCCCGCGAAGCTTGCTCACGGCCATGTGGAATGGCTGATAAGGCAGGGCGTTGATTTCGTATTTTACCCCGCCCTGTTCTACGAGCGAAACGAGGTGCAGGATGCAAACAACCACTACAACTGCCCCATAGTCACATCCTACTCCGAAAACATCAAAAACAATATGGAGGAGATCAGTGACGGCAGCGTACGGCTCCGCAATCCCTTTATGTCGTTTCGTGATATCGGCACGGTGACGGAGGCTCTTAAAAAGGAATTTAAGGAAATACCCGCGCAGGAAATCATCAGCGCCGCTCAGGCGGGCTGGGACGAATTAAATAACGTCCGTATGGATATCCGCAAAAAAGGCGAGGAAGTGCTGGAATATCTTAAAACCTCCGGCAAAAGAGGAATTGTGCTTGCAGGACGTCCCTACCATATCGACCCTGAGATTAACCACGGTATTCCTGAGCTTATAACTTCTTTCGGCCTTGCCGTGCTTACCGAAGACTCCATCTCCCATCTCGGCAGACCGGAGCGTCCACTTATAGTGTCCGACCAGTGGATGTATCATTCCAGGCTTTACGCAGCCGCCAGTTACGTAAGGACGGTTGACAATCTGGATCTGATCCAGCTTAACTCCTTTGGCTGCGGTCTTGACGCTGTGACAACGGATCAGGTAAACGACATTCTGTCAGGCTCGGACAAAATTTATACCTGTCTTAAGATCGACGAGGTAAACAACCTTGGCGCCGCCAGGATCCGCATACGCTCCCTTCTCTACGCCATCAATGTGCGCGAAAGGCTGCACAGGGAGCGCACGGTGAAATCAAGCGCCATAGAGAAGGTTCCGTTTACCGAGGAAATGCGCAGAAACTACACAATAATCTGCCCCCAGATGTCACCCATACATTTCGAGATTCTGGAGCCGGCATTTAACTCCTGCGGCTATAACTTTGTAGTGCTTGACAACGACAACCGGCATTCCGTTGACGTCGGTCTGAAATACGTCAACAATGACGCCTGTTATCCATCCCTTCTGGTTGTCGGCCAGATCATGGAAGCGCTTCTTTCGGGCCGTTACGATCTCGAAAGGACCGCAATAATTATGACACAGACCGGCGGCGGCTGCAGGGCGACAAACTATGTGGGATTTATCCGCCGCGCCCTCAAAAAGGCGGATATGGCGCAGATCCCTGTGATATCCTTAAACCTTGCGGGCATTGAATCCAATCCCGGGTTCCACCTTAACGCAAAACTGATGCTCCGCGCAGCGGTGGGCGCCGAATTTGGAGACATTTTCATGCGCTGTGTATACCGGACGCGCCCCTACGAGGCCGTGCCCGGCAGCGTGGACGCCCTCCACAGGAAATGGCTGGAGGAGGTAAAGAAGTTCGTTTCCGCCAAACACATAAATTATTTCAAATTTAAGCGGATGTGCAGGCGCATCATACGGGATTTCGACGCCATTCCCCTTCGGGATGTCAAAAAACCCCGCGTGGGCGTGGTCGGCGAGATCCTGGTCAAGTTCTCTCCCGCCGGAAACAATCATCTTGTGGAGCTGCTTGAATCCGAGGGCGCGGAAGCCGTGGTTCCCGATCTGATCGATTTCATGCTTTACTGCTTTTACAATCAGATATACAAGGCCGACAACCTTGGCATGAGCAAAAAAACCGCCCGCCTGGCAAGCCTTGCCATATGGGCAATCGAGCATCTTCTCCGCGGCGCGGCGGTCAGGGAATTTAAAAAGAGCTCACGCTTTACCCCTCCAACACCCATACGCGAGATTGCCTCTTTCGCTGAGCCCATCGTATCAATAGGAAACCAGACGGGAGAAGGCTGGTTCCTGACAGGAGAGATGGCGGAGCTTATACGCGACGGCGTTCCAAACATCGTCTGCACCCAGCCTTTTGGCTGTCTGCCGAACCACGTGGTGGGCAAGGGGGTCATAAAGGCCCTGCGCAAGACATACCCGGGATCCAATATCGTTGCTATCGATTACGATCCCGGAGCAAGCGAGGTAAACCAGTTAAACAGAATTAAGCTGATGCTGTCAACAGCGCAGAAAAATCTGGGGTGAAAAAAACATCTGAAAAAACGCACAATTAAATGAGCAATAAGATATGCAATAAAGATACGCAATAAGATACACAATAAGATTATGATAAGATTGCGATAAGATTATGATAAGATTACGATAAGATTACGATAAGATTACGATAAGATTACGATAAAGAAGCCGGAAAACCGCACCCGCGATCTTTCGGCTTCTTTTTTTAATAATTCCACTCTCAGGACGCCCACTCTCAGGACGCCGCCTCGCCACGGCTGTCCAGATATTGCTGCAGGATGCCTGAAACCTCCTCGACAGATAAACCTGTCTCCTCGATCAGGTCGTTTACAGCCTCCAGCTCCTTATATTTCTTCTCCTGATAAAGTTCATCCAGTTCCCGCTGTTCGGATTCCACTCTGGTCATCAGAGCTTCTATGACCTCCTGTTTTGCGGCAATCTTTTCGTCGATGGTCCTGCGTTGTCCTCTTGGCATATACATTCTCCTTTCATTGATCACAGTGATTGGGTAATTGCGAAACAAAAGTTTCCAGGGCAAAGAGTAAGTATACAGAGTAAACGGTTTCGCAATAACCCGGTACAGTTTTGTTTTCGGACATACTGTCAGCCGTAATCTCTTAATAAAAGTATATGGACAAGATTGGAAAATATTCACATTTTTTATATTTTATTATGTCGGGACGGCACCCGAACGCTCTCCCAGGTCATAAGGCGTGATCTGATATACGTAATAGTTAAGGAAATTGCTGTAAAGGTTATTGCTGTGCGCCCGCCACTGCAGGAGCGGTTTCTGCTTAGGATCGTCCCCCGGGAAGTAGTTGTATGGCACCTGTATTGGAAGCCCCCTTGAAAGATCGCGTTCGTATTCGTTTCTTAACGTATATCTGTCATACTCCGGATGACCCGTGACAAATATTTTCTTTCCTTTTTCCGCTATTGCCAGATACACTCCCGCCACCGGCGACTCCGCCAGCACGGTCAGCTCCCTGCATGCATGAATAGCTTCCGCAGGCGTCTCGGTATGGCGGCTGTGCGGCGCAAGAAACACATCGTCAAATCCACGCACAAGAGGAACCTTCCGGTTTGAAACCCTGTGCTCATAAATGCCAAAAATCTTCTGCGGCAGCGGTTCCTTGTTTATCCCGTAGTAGTGGTACATTCCCGCCTGAGCCGCCCAGCATATATGCAGCGTGGACGTCACATTGCTCTCTGCCCAGTCCATAATCTCACAGATCTCCTGCCAGTAATCCACCTGTTCAAACGGGATGTCCTCAACGGGAGCTCCGGTTATAATCATGCCGTCAAAACGTCTTTTGCATATCTCGTCAAACGTTGTATAAAATTTGTTCAGATGGCTTGCCGGAGTGTTCAGCGAGACGTGGCTTTTTACATTCATAAAAGTCACCTCAACCTGCAGGGGCGTGTTTGACAGCGCCCTGAGAAGCTGAAGCTCCGTATCCTGCTTTACGGGCATATTGTTAAGGATCAGTACCTGCAATGGACGTATATCCTGGTGCGCCGCCCTGAATTCATCCATTACAAATATATTTTCGTTTTCCAGTATCTCCTTTGCAGGAAGATCTCTCTGAGTTTTGATCGGCATTTCTTTTTTCTCCCCGTTTCACATTATAGTCAGCCTTCCAGCGAAATATTGTACTGCTCCAGAAAAAGGTCCTCGGACAGAATCGGGATCCCCAGTTCCTTCGCCTTTTGGTTCTTTGAAGACGAAGAACTGATATCGTTGTTGATAAGGCACGTCGTATTTTTTGTGACACTCCCCGTCACCTTTCCGCCGCGCCGTTCTATAAGCTCCTTTAAATCGCTGCGTCCCGCAAAGCGGTTCAGGCTGCCCGTCACGACAAAGCTCAGACCCTTAAGGTTTTGTTCGCCCTCGTTCTTTTCCGGCATGCTGATATGGATTTCCTTTAAGAGATTTTCGAGTTTTTCCCTGTTTTCCTCATTTTTCATGTAATCTGCAAATGACGACGCAATCACTTCTCCCACGCCCTCAACACCGCTTAATTCCTCTACGTTTGCGCTGCGCATCCTGTCGAAGTCATAGTCAAAATAACCGCACATCATTTTTGCGTTTGCCAGGCCTATGTTGGCTATTCCGAGCGCATAGATAAGCCTTGGCAGAGTGGTTTCCCTTGCCCTTTCAACGCTTTCAAGCAGATTTGCACAGGATTTTTCCCCGAATCCTTCCATGGCTTCAATCTGTTCCCTGTGCTTTTCAAGCCGGAACAGATCCGCATATTCCCGTATAAATCCCCTGTCAACAAACTTTTCGAGAGTGGCCTCGGAAAGTCCGTCGATATTCATGGCGTCCCTGCTCACAAAATGCGTGAATGACTTGATCTGCTTCGCCGGACAGGAAGGGTTTATGCAGTAGAGCGTCCGGACCTCATTCACCTGCCTTAACTCCGTCTTTTCCCCGCAGACAGGACATTCCCGCGGGATCTCAACCGTGTCGCTGCACGTTAAATTTTCCGCGATCTGCGGAATAATCATATTCGCTTTATATACCGTGATCCTGTCTCCGAGCCCGAGCTTAAGCCCCTTTAATATGCTGATGTTGTGGACAGAGGCGCGGCTTACCGTGGTTCCCTCCAGCTCCACAGGATCAAAAATCGCAACCGGATTTATAAGTCCGGTACGGCTTGCGCTCCACTCAATCTCCCTTAGCGTAGTCTCCCGCAGCTCATCCGCCCATTTAAAGGCTATGGAGTTGCGCGGAAACTTTGCAGTCCTGCCCAGCGAAAGCCCGTATGCAATATTTTCATAGGTAAGGACAAGGCCGTCTGAGGGGATATCGTAGTCCTTTATCCTGTCTTCAAAAAGCTCAACTGTACTTAAGATATTGTCCTCATCAACCAGATAGTGCTCCACCACCTCAAACCCCTGCGCCTCCAGGAAATCAAACTGCCTTGACACCGAGTTTTGAAAGTCCATTCCCTCGGCGCTCACCAGTGAAAAGGCAAAAAAACGGACGCTGCGTCCGGCCGTAACCTGGTTGTTTAGCTGGCGTACGGAGGCATCCTCCTCCGGAATCTGTCCGTTGATGCGCTCAAAATCAGAATAACTTATCACCGCTTCTCCCCTGAGCACAAGCTGTCCCTCAAAGGAGATGGACAGCGGAAGATTCTTAAACGTCCTGGCATTGTTTGTCACTACCTCGCCGACCTCACCGTTGCCCCTGGTGACTGCTTTTGCAAGTTTTCCG
This sequence comes from uncultured Acetatifactor sp., assembly GCA_947626405.1. Taxonomy (GTDB): domain Bacteria; phylum Bacillota; class Clostridia; order Lachnospirales; family Lachnospiraceae; genus Acetatifactor. The sequence continues at coordinate 6,405 of CANQSE010000023.1, forward strand.
TCACGATAAGTTAAAACTATGGTCAATCCGTCCAGTTTCCAGCTCATTACTGCAGGATTGCCCTGCAGCCAGTCCCTGAGCTCCTCACGACTCTTGGTTTTTCCTAGAGAAAGCATCGGGCTTTCATGGCGCTCCTTTGGCAGCTCATCCACCGCCTCATATCCCACATTCACAGTGGGGCTGTCCGCCATGACAACTCCCGTCTCCTGCTCAAGCCTCAAAAGCTCGTCATAGAGAGCGTCGTAATCGTAATTACTCATAATCTCTCTGTCTTCGGCATAGTACGCTTTCGCCGCACGGTTCAGAGTCTCCACAAGATATTTGATTCTTTCCGTCTTTTCCTGCCGCATATTTTGTACGCTCCAAATTTAATTTACTATATACCCTGACGGATACCCAATTCCCGATACAGCCGTTCCACATCAGCCTCAGGAAGTTCAAAATACTCTCCCGGCTTCATGCTTCCCAGCCTGATATCCATAACTCTCACCCGTCTTATACTTCTCACCCTGTAGCCGCAGGCTTCGCACATTCTCCTGATCTGCCTGTTGAGTCCCTGCGTCAAAATTATATTAAAACCGTTTTTTTCCGTCTTTTTTATACTGCATCTCCTGGTCCTGAGTCCCAACTCCTCCAGGTATATTCCGGATGACATCCTGTTTAAAAAATCAGCCGTTATTTCTTTGTCAACCACCACTTCATATTCCTTTTCGTGCCGGTTGGAGCCGCGCATCATCGCCTGTATCAGATCCCCGTCATTCGTCAGAAGCATCAGACCCTCGGAATCTCTGTCAAGCCTCCCCGCATATGTCACACGGACAGGATAATCAATAACGTCCGATATTTTTACTTCCGCATGCGGATCACGCTCCGTACATGTAACGCCGGCCGGCTTATAATATGCAAGCACTACCGTTTTTTCCGGTGACTCCACGTGCTTTCCCGATACAGTGACCCTGTCCTGAGCGGTAACAAGCTGTCCCTGCCCGGCAGCTACACCGTTTACCAGGACCTTTCCCTGCAGGATCAGTTCGTCCGCCATGCGCCGTGAGCATACGCCGCAATGCGCCAAAAACTTATTGATTCTCATCTGTTCCATACTAATACGCCATGCCGCCTGGGCACCCCTGTTTTCACAATATTTTTACGCCTCGTCAAAAATACAAAACAGGAGGGGCCCGGAAGTCCCGGGTGCCTCCTGCCTGATTCGGAACCTTTTACAATAATTCAGACTATTCCCTGGGCGGTCATAGCCTCAGCCACCTTAAGGAAACCGGCAATGTTGGCGCCTGCCACATAGTTGCCTGCCATGCCGTATTTCTTTGCGGCATCGTCAAGGTTGTGGAAGATATTCACCATGATTGTTTTAAGCTTGGAGTCAACCTCCTCAAAGGTCCAGGAAAGACGCTCGCTGTTCTGGCTCATCTCCAGGGCTGAGGTTGCGACGCCGCCTGCGTTTGCCGCCTTGCCGGGGCAGAACAGCACGCCGTTTTTCTGCAGATATTCCGTTGCTTCCATCGTTGTAGGCATATTTGCGCCCTCCGCAACTGCGATGCATCCGTTTGCCACAAGCGCCTTTGCATCCTCAAGATCCAGCTCGTTCTGGGTTGCGCAGGGCAGAGCGACATCACACTTCACGTTCCATACGCCGTGCTCGCCGTTCTTCTTCTCATGGTACTCTGCGCTCTTTCTTGCAGCCGCATACTCGGTCAGCCTTGCGCGTTTTACTTCCTTTACTTCCTTTAAGAGGGCCACGTCGATTCCCTCGGGATCATATATCCATCCGGTGGAATCAGATACAGTCACAACCTTTGCGCCAAGCTGCTGCGCCTTCTGTACGGCGTAAATTGCGACGTTTCCTGAGCCTGATACTGCCACGGTCATGCCGGCGATATCCTTTCCGTTGCACTTGAGCATCTCCTCCGTGAGATAGAGAAGACCGTATCCGGTAGCTTCCGTTCTCGCCAGAGAGCCTCCGTAGGTCAGTCCCTTTCCTGTGAGGACTCCCTCATACAGACCCGTCAGTCTCTTATACTGACCGTACATATAACCGATCTCTCTTGCGCCTGTTCCGATGTCTCCCGCGGGAACGTCGGTATCTGCGCCTATGTATTTGTGAAGCTCATTGATAAAGCTCTGGCAGAACGCCATGACTTCTCTGTCGGATTTGCCCTTGGGATCAAAATCGGAACCGCCCTTGCCGCCGCCGATTGGAAGTCCGGTCAGAGAGTTTTTAAATATCTGCTCAAAACCAAGGAATTTGATAATGCCGAGATTTACCGAAGGATGCAGACGAAGACCTCCCTTGTAAGGTCCGATTGCGGAATTAAACTGTACGCGGAAACCGTTGTTTACCTGAACCTGACCTTTGTCGTCCACCCAGGGTACGCGGAACAGGAGCTGTCTCTCGGGCGTTACAAGCCTCTCCAGCAGAGCGTCCTTGCGGTACTGCTCCTCATTTGCCTCAATCACTACGCGCAGCGACTCAAGGACCTCCTTTACCGCCTGATGGAACTCAGGCTGAGCAGGATTCTTAGCCACTACAAGGTCAAAAACCTCATCAACATATGACATTGCCATGTCCTCCTTAAAATTTTAGTGTGTTCCGGCCGCGCCGCCCGTATCAACCGCTCCGGCGCCGGTACGCGGCTGTCCTACATCGTATTATACCCCCAGCCGATTATTTTCTCAACACACTTTAATTTGTTAAATTGTAAAAGTTTTGACACGTTTTTACACATTTTTTAGTAAAAATTGCACAAAAAAACTTCCAAACTACAGATATTGTTTGAGCCTTTCCACGTTTTTCTCCTCAAATTCTATAAGCTGTTTGGCAAGAGCCACCGGCTTCGGACCTGCGTCCCCGTTATGCTTGAGCACCTTCTCCATCGCCAGGATCCCGTTTGTGCTGTTCTTAATCATCATCTCCGCTATATGTCCCGTGCTGGTATTAAGCATGGTATTATAGTGAATACCCGTCTTAAGCAGGGCGTCAGACAGGACATTGCTCTGGTAACTCTCCGCCCTGGCCTGCAAAAGCTGACGCGACGCCTCATTGTGCAGCTCAGAATACGTTAATGACTGATGCGATATCTGCATCGACAGCGCGTCGTCGCTTACCTTGTCCGCGATAGTGTTCATGGCTTTCATTGCCATATCAGTATTTCTCTGGATTTCACGGTATACCGCCGCTTCATGTGAAGTCATAATCCCTCTTTCCCGCCGTTTATCAAAAGCCGCCTGAAAACAGTTAAATACGCTGGCGGCAATGAAAAACAGCCCTTTACGTTTCTCATGTAAAAGGCTGTCCATTTTTTCTTAAATTATTCATTGGAAAGGTTTGCCGGTATGCCCTGTCCATTACTGCACCTGCACATACGATCCCTTTACATAACCCACCTGGCCGTCGAAAACCACCTTGCACCAGTCGCCCTCCACAGCCAGCAGATCCAGGCTCTCTCCTCCCGTTACCATGCCGAGCTTTTCAGCCTGTTCACCTGCCGACGCTCTCACGTTCACGTTTGTGGTTGCCGTCACCTTTCCGATGACGTCCTGTCCTGAAGCGCTCTCAGCAAACTGCAGGTACTCAGACTTAATATATCCGTCTCCGCCCTCATAGACGATCTTTGTCCAGCCGTTTACCCCGACCTCCTGGACCTTCACCTTTGTTCCCGCCGTCACTCTCCCAAGCTTATCCGCCTTTTCGCTGTCGGAATTTCTCACATTGACGTTTGTTGTGGCTGTCGCGTATTCCGGTGTCGCGGAAGCTTCCGGCTCCGGTTCGGGCGAAGTCGCTGTGTCAGTCTGTCCATCCTGCTGTTCCCCTTCGCCGTCCTGCTGCGGCTCCTGTCCCTCACCGGACTGATTCATCTCCGCCAGGGCGACGCCCCTGTTTACGTTAGCCTGTTTTATGACCTCCGACACATAATCAACCATTTCCGGATTCTGCTCTTTATAACTCAGATACTCGGCTTCCACGCGGTTCTTGAAAGCGATCACATCGTCCTGATGGCTCACGGCATCTATATATACTTCCTCCGCTTCGGTAAAGTTGTTCTCATTTTTTATATACAGGTTCCCCTCGTCGTCAGTGCATACATAAAGCATGTTTGAGCCCGGGACCTCCTGCTCGTGGTTCTTAAAGCGCAGCCTGTAATAGGCGTAAATCACCGTCGAGCCCTCCGAAAGCCCCTGCTTTGTGCTCACCTGCACATCCGAATAACACTCTATATATTCGGAGAGCGCCTTGTAATACGCCAGCACATTTTCAGATATGGTGTCATGTACGGCGCGCAGCGACTCCACATCACCGTTTGCAAGCGCGTTATAATACCCCTCAACCAAAGAGTATATGGCGTCTTCGCCGTCTTCCTCAGATACAAGCGGCACCTGGGGCACGCCCTCTGAATACAGCTCCTCCAGAGTTTTCTCGTGGAAGGTGCTGTCTCCATTTTCTCCCGACGCGTCGTCCACCGGCGATACCGCATCCGGCGACTGCGTTTCCGTGTCCGCGCCGGACGGAGCAAATTTCATGGCAAAGGTCACAGTCACCGCAACTATGGCGACAACAATGACCGGAAAAACAACCTTATAGTGTTTTACAACGTAGTCACGGATTGATGACAATTTATCTCTCAGCATAATCTATACCTTTCAGGAAAAAAGAAAACACGACTCACAAATCAGGGTGATGTAAATGCAGCCGACAGGAATCGAACCTGCATTAAAGGCGTCGGAGGCCTTCGTTCTATCCGTTAGACTACGGCTGCAAATATTACAAAATTGTTACATCACCCTGATTATATTATCACAAAAACACCTGTCTGTCTATGGTGAATTTCAAATTATAAACAAAAATTCACAAATTATCTCTAAAGAACAACCTCAACCCTTTTTTTCGTCCTGTCATAACGGTACAGTGTGTCCGTGAGCACCTCCTCAGGCGCAACCTGCGTCCTGTTCACCTGACAAATCATCGATTTAAGCTCGCGCGGATCCTCCCTGCCGGAATCTTCGAGAAGAATTGTCTCATGGATTGAGCTGGGCAGAATGTACAGATCGGTTCCGCTTTTGTCGGCCAGATGCTCGAGCACGCCGGGGTAAATCAGGCAGACCGCCCCGTTTGTCTGCTGCACATTGGTTAAGACTCTCATCGGTATTTCCTCAGTAATGCTCTCCCTGCAATCCTCCCCGGCTAAATTGCGGAGCATTTCAGCCATTGTGCTGCACTTCAACGGAAACAGCATGGGCGTGTTGCGCTTTGCCAGCCGCACAAGATCCGCCACCGTACATCCCCACGCTTCCATATGTGAATTATGAATCAGAATGCTGCCTTCCCCAAGGATCTCTCCCCTGTAGGCGTAAAAGAAGCATACCGCCATATCCAGAAACTCCACATACGGCATGTCGCTCAGCATTTCCACGTTTCCGTTGCGTCCGACAAGCCTGTAACAGATCCTGTCGCGGACCTTTTCAAAATCCCTGAAAAACTCCATATCAACGTTCTGCTCAGGCACATCATTGCCGTAAACCTCCAGAAGCTTCTCCACAACTTCTTCAAACGGCTCCCCTTCTGTAAAGCGCCTGTAAAAATGCTCCAGATAGATTGTGGGGACGACATTTCCCCCGCCGGAGGATATCATCATTCCGTGCACCGGAACGCCGTTGTTTTTTTTGACTTCCTTTATGCTTATGCTGTAATTTTCTCCGAGTTTTTCCTGAACTGCAGCGGAAAATTTTTCCGTAAATTCCTCAAATTTCATATTTCCTCTTTCTGCGCCGCACTCACAGATTATTAAAGATTTTCAGAAAGCCAGTCAGACTGGCTGCAGAATACCGTGGCCGGGCGGCGCGCGTCCTCGGTATGAGAATTGTGTCCGGAAACAAATTCAGGCAGCAGCATCACAAAAGATGCCGCTGCCTTACAAGTCAATAAACTCTATACCGCAGAAAGAAATATTTATGCCTATACTCTGGAAAGATACTCGCCGGTTCTGGTGTCAATCTTGATCTTGTCGCCCTGCTCTACAAACAGGGGCACCTGCACCTGTGCGCCTGTCTCAACCGTTGCGGGCTTGCTGGCGCCGGTAGCCGTATCACCCTTAAACCCGGGCTCGGTGTCCGTGATCTCAAGCTCCACAAACAGAGGCGGCTCCACGGAGAACACGCTTCCGTTGTGAGAACAGATCTTGCACATCTCATTTTCTTTTACAAACTTCAGGGTATCGCCTACAGTTTCAGAGTTTAATGCAATCTGCTCATAGCTGTCGGTATCCATGAAGTAAAAAAGATCTCCGTCGGAATACAGGTACTGCATATCCTTTCTGTCAATACGCGCCTGGGGGCATTTCTCAGTCGGGCGGAAGGTTTTTTCCACTACTCCGCCGCTCTTTATATTTTTCAGCTTAGTCCTGACGAAAGCCGCGCCCTTACCAGGCTTAACATGCTGAAATTCAATGATCTGATATACGTTATTTTCGTACTCAATCGTGATGCCATTTCTGAAATCACCTGCAGAAATCATACTATCTTCCTCCTAATATTCGATTCACATTATAATTCCATAAAAGTATAAAATAAAAAGATACAAATTTCAACCATTTTGACAAAAAATTTATTTATTTTTACGTATCGGTTCAGCCTTTCCCCTGCAAGTCACGCCCAAGTCACGCCCTGTACTGCCGTATTCTCCCTGCAGACGCGCTTTCGCTCGGTTTCGCACGTAACGGACACCAGGCTCGAAAGTACCTCGCCAGGTGCCGACGCGCTCAAACGGTCTGCCGGGAGAACATCGACATTACCGGGCTGAATACGACGGCTCACTACGCTTCGCGCTGCAGAATGTAGTCAATTGCCATG
>CANQSE010000024.1 GCA_947626405.1 uncultured Acetatifactor sp.
TACGGCAGTGACTTGATTGCCCTTTCGTCCGCTTCACGGTTACTGGGATAGCCCGACAGTTTCAGTCGATTCCCTCAACGCCTTGACGTTGGCGCCTTCCGGCGCAAAAGCATATGCTATTCGATTCCTGCAAAGTATATCATCCGTGCAAAAAAAAAGCAAGTCTGCGTGACAAAAATATCCCGAAGATCCAAGATCTTCGGGATATTATCGTGATATTTTTATCAGAATTTTTCTTCTGTGCTGTCGTATTGCACAGATTTTCGCATTGCGAAAATTTTTATCTGCCGGGTATTGTGATTACATTTCCGACGCGGATACGGTTAATATTTTTGATCTGAGGGTTTGCCCTTAACAGAGCGGTCAGGCTTACGCCGTTCCTTGCAGCAATTCTGGAGAGTGTGTCTCCGGATGCAACAACGTAATTCCCTCCTGCGGCGGCTGTACCTTTAACAACCTTGTCTGTTACCACAATCATGTATTCATCGCCGCGAAGCAGCGGGAACATTGCCCTGCCCTCCTTAGTGATCTTGAACGAGCTTTCATACCGCATGCTGCCCGTTATCTCATCATATGAATACATTACTGCAAGTTTGCCGGCGTACTTGGAGTCAAACAGCATATGAACATCAATTTTATTTGTAAAAAGCTTCTTTTCTCCGATATTCAGAACTCTGCTAAACTCTGCGTTTTCAAGAATTTCCTTGCACGCCGGTGCCGGAATATCCGCCTTGTTGGAGACGCTTAACGTCATATCCTGTTTCGTTTTTTTCACATTGTAGGAAGACAACGTAATTGAAATGTCGGTACCCACAGGCTGAAATGCCAGCGTAACGTTGTTTTTTGCAATGCGCTTCTGTATGGAAACAGGGATCACAAACTCAGTTCCGGTGGAAACTGATACATTGGAACCCTTTTTGGCCGAATCCATCTTATCTGCGGCCTTATCCCAGTCTACAGTCACGCTGCTGTGCCATACGGAGTCCGAAGAAGGTGCACCGCTGTCGCCAGAAGCGCCTGAGCCGCCGGTATTTTGGACGTTTGCCTGAACGATATTAAAGTTCAGCGTCTTGCTGCTTCCCTCAAAGGAGCCCATACCTGTAATAACAACCGATGCGGTGCCTGTTGCTGTATTGTTGCTGTATGACAGGCTGTAATCGACGCCCTCGGTCAGTGTCTGGCCGCCGTTGATCGTCAGTCTTACGGCAGGTTTTATCTCCGATCCGGTGTAGGTCTGATCGGGAATGGCGTCCGCTTCCGCTGCGGAAATATCATTGGATGCGCTGACGGCAAATGTGGAGAACTTGTCGGTGGAGAAGTACACCATGTCGCCGTCCACCCAGCAGGGAATGGCTTCCACCGTGCCTTCATGCGCTCTGAGAACCCGTATAATCCGGCCTCCCGTCGGAAGCTTTACGCAGAAAGTCACGGTTCCTTCCGTCTGGGTAATGCGTCCGATATTCTCGTTTCCTGCCCGTACAAAAATGTCAATGTCCATGTAGTGGACAGAGGATCCGTCGCCAAGTATGCTGTTGAATTTATCCGCATCCTGGGCGTTTTCAGGTGATGCCACCGTTGTGACACGTATATCCGCGGAAATGCTTTGCTGCAAAATAGCGGCAAAGCGGATGTCTTCACCCAGCAGGCTCCCGTTGCTTAAAAGCAGGCTCAGGGTGTTAAGAATTGCGGCGTCGGCCTGTGTCAGATTGGCAAGCTGATCCGATCCGTTTACCGTCATACCGCCGGTAATGGCGTCATCGTCCACCGTATAGGACGTGGGCGGAATTGCGCGGATGTCTTCAATTCCACAGACTAAGCAGGTACGGGACTGCGATCCTGCCTCCGTTTCGGTTGCTTCCGTCTCCACGGTCCATGCGCTCCAGACGTGGAGAGAGGGATCCGGAGCGATCACAACGCTGCTGTCCGGTTTTGTGGCTCCGCAGCTTAAGCATTTGATGGACTGGCTGCCCTCGCTATTGCAGGTCGGCCGCTTGTCAATCGTATATTCGCTCGACCAGGTGTGTGAAGCGGCGTTTGGATCGCTGTTTACCTCGGTATACCCGCAGGTCTGGCATATCTTGGTCGTCGTGGTGCCGCCGCAGCCCACGGCCTGGAAAATATTGAAGTCATGTCCCTTCGCGGGTTCACGGATCATGTCATGTTCGGGATCCAGTGCGCCGCAGACCTTGCAGTAATGAACCCATTTATGAGGCTCGGTACAGGTGGCGGGGACATCGCGGTAGGCGTAGACGTGATCCTTCAAAAAGTCCTCCGTCTTTGTCTTGCCGCAGTATACGCAGGTATAAATAATATGGGTCGGATCCTTACAGTTGCCCCATTTTGTAACTTCGCTCTTGTAGAAGGCGTGTTCGGAGGTGTCTACGGTAACGCTGTCAGAACAGCCGTTGCCGGATTTAACGGTGATCGTGGCCTTTCCGACCTTGCCGGTGGCGGTCACAACAGCACTCATGCCGTTATTTCGCTGGTCAAGTTTTATTACCTCCGCATCGCCGGTAACCTCCCAGGTCAGCCTTGTTATGCCGCTGTTGGAAGGACTGACCGCGACGTCAATCGTCATGGAATTTCTTGCACAGGCGTAAAGCGGAAGTGTGTCTCCGAGAGATTTTCCGCCGCTTCCGACGCTGCCGTCCATCATAGTAATACTTGTTACTTCGCTGTAGCCCTGATCCTTGTAGTTTTCCCAGGTGATTTTTCCGTCAGCGCTGTGCCAGTGGGCCACATAGCGCACGCCGTTCTGAGGAATGGAATAGAAGGACAGCCGCTCACTGCCGCCTTCAGCATACCAGCCGTCGAATACATAACCGCTCCATCCGTTTACATCCACGTCGTCGCCGCCGAAGGGGGTGCCGTACTGACGGGTGCAGGAAAGAACGCCTGTCGTCCGGTTCCATCCGTTATAATCCATGGTGTAGGTTATCGTTGACGGTTTATAGAGAGCGTACAGCTCATCACCCTCTGCCGCAGCATCGCCGGGATTTACCTTTCTGCCGCTTCCTTCAAGAGTGGAAAGCCAGTACCAGTAACCAGTCATGGAATGAACCGCATAGGGATATTTTTCCTTATCCACGGTGTAGTTGTAGGGATTGCCGTCGCAGTCCACCGTAAAGGGAAGGGACTCGGCATTGTTATAGCCGGTGTCGGAATTGTCGCCCCAGAAAGCGTATCTGACGGGGGCGGTGTACCAGCCGATAAATTTCCAGCCCTCTACTGCCGGAGCCAGTTCGTTCAGGTTGTCGGGAAGCTTTCCTTCCTTTGTTAATTTTGCGGAGCCGTCCGCCAGATATTCCTGCGGCAGCTCGTGGCTTCCGTCGCCGATTTTGCTCATGCCGTTTGTAATGTCAAGGATTTTGAGCGTTACGGCGGGGCCGCTCTCGCTTTCGCCGCCTCCTCCCGCATCTCCGCCGGAGACTTCCGAATCACCGCCGGAAACTTCTGTATTCCCGCCGGAGATTGTTGATATTCCTCCCTCTGCGGATGCTCTGCCCATCACTGAGAACATCATCACACCGCACAGCAGCAGAGCAAGACTTTTGCGCATCCGGCTGAATAAATTGTTCTTCATAACATTCACCATCTCCTTTTTTATTTAGTTGCGCTCAAACGCGGCGCATTATACCTGAAATCCACCGCCTGAAAAGTAAATGCCGCCTGCGCGTCGCTTACTTTTCTGCGCTTGTGCCCTAATAATACCATGAGACAGCAAGATTTGCAACATCTCAATTGCGGTGATTATTGACAGAAACTCGTAAAAATGGTATTTTTAAAGAAAAAATTGAGCGTTTGGTAAAAATTACTAAAATCCGGATGCTACGGCGCAAAAAGCGGTATATCAATATGGCGTGAAAAGGAAGGAGAGAAAGAAATGGTCAGGCTTTATGTAAACCCCAAAAACAGGAAGGGTCACATCAACAAGGAGCTCCAGGGTCATTTTTCCGAACACCTTGGCAGGTGCATCTACGAGGGACTTTACGTGGGAGAGGATTCCCATATCCCAAACACAAACGGTATGCGCAACGATGTGGTGAAAGCGCTGAAGGAAATGGGAATACCGGTGTTGAGGTGGCCGGGCGGCTGTTTCGCGGACGAGTACCACTGGATGGACGGAATAGGGCCGAAGGCGGATCGCAAAAAGATGATTAACACTCACTGGGGCGGCGTTGTGGAGGACAACAGCTTCGGGACCCATGAGTTTATGGAGCTTTGCCGTCAGCTCGGATGTAAGACCTATATAAACGGAAACGTTGGAAGCGGAAGCGTGCGTGAGATGAGCGAATGGGTGGAATACATGACCTTTGAGGGCGTATCTCCCATGGCGGAGCTTAGAAAGAAAAACGGGCATGAGGAACCCTTCAGGGTGGATTACTTCTGCGTCGGCAACGAAAACTGGGGCTGCGGCGGCAACATGAATCCGGATTATTACGGCAATCTGTACCGTCATTATCAGACATATGTGCGCACCTATAATCCTGACAGGCCCATATATAAGATTGCCTGCGGAGCCAATGTGGACGATTACGACTGGACAAGGGGAGTTTTGGAGACTACTCACAGGGGAGGCGGAAAAAACTTCCACGGCTTTATGAACGGAATTTCTCTCCATTATTATACGCACACGAACGGGTGGGAGCATAAGGGAAGCGCAACCGACTTCGACGAGAAGGACTGGTACAGGACGCTGAAAAATACTCTTTATATGGATGAATTGATCAGACAGCACGGAGCCATAATGGATCAGTATGACAAGGATAAAAAGCTCGGGCTGATTGTGGACGAATGGGGAACCTGGTTCGATGTTGAGCCCGGAACAAACCCCGGATTTTTATACCAGCAGAACACAATGCGCGACGCTCTGGTTGCGGGTATCAACCTTAACATTTTCAACAAGCACTGCGACAGGGTAAAGATGGCAAACATAGCGCAGCTTGTGAATGTGCTGCAGGCCGTGATCCTTACGGACGGGGAGAAGATGCTTCTTACGCCCACATATCATGTTTTCAGTATGTACAAATGTCATCAGGACGGGGAGCTTCTGGACAGCTACATGGAGACGGAGAAGATCGGTCTGGAGGATCGTTATCAGGTGCCGTGTCTGGTTGAATCCGTATCTGAGGGAAAGGACGGCAGGATCCATGTCACCGTGAACAATCTTTCGCTTGAGAAGGATTATCAGGTGGAGGGCGAGTTTGCGGACACTGTTCTGCAGGATGTAAAGGGAACAATACTTACCGGAGCGATGAGGGATCACAATACCTTTGACGAACCGGACAGGGTTCATCCCGAAAGCTTTGCGGACTGCCATATAAAGGATAACAGAGTTTGTTTTATGGTCCCGAAATGCAGCGTTCTGCATCTTGAGATAAGCGCGGACTGAAAATGAAGCAGCCGCGTCGTGGCGGCGGAAAAGAGGAAATATGCTGGAAGAATTAAAAAAACTGGTTTATGAGGCGAATATGGATCTGCCAAGGTACGGACTGGTGACGTTTACTTGGGGAAATGTGAGCGCAGTGGACAGGCAAAGCGGTATGTTTGTTATTAAGCCAAGCGGCGTTCCGTATGAAAGCCTGTCGCCGGAGGATATGGTGGTAATGGATCTGGACGGAAACAAGGTGGAGGGGCGTTACAATCCTTCTTCCGACACGCCTACCCACGCCGAGCTCTACAGAGCGTTTCCGCAGATCGGGGGAGTGGTCCATACACATTCTCCGTGGGCGACGAGCTGGGCGCAGGCGGGCCGTTCCATCCCGTGCTACGGTACGACCCACGCAGATTATATATACGGGGATGTTCCCTGCCTCCGCACGCTGACGAAAGAGGAGATTGACGAGGCGTACGAGAAGAATACCGGGCTTTTGATAGTGTCCGAGTTTAAAAAGAGAAATCTCGACGTGACGGCTGTTCCCGCTGTGCTGTGCAAGAACCACGGTCCTTTTGCATGGGGAAAGGACGCGGCGGAGGCGGTGCACAATGCGGTGGTTCTGGAGGAAGTGGCCAAAATGGCCGCAAGGACGGAATGGATTTGTCCGGATGTAAAGCCGGCTCCCCAGGAGCTGCAGGATAAGCATTATTATAGGAAGCACGGAGCCGGAGCATACTATGGGCAGAATGTAAAAGCCGATTAGGCAAAAAATACATGTGATGAGCGATAAAAATATGCGACAGAATATCTGCAGTTATCCCGAAGGGAGGAATCCTTATGAACCTAGTGATCACCATGAGCCGCAGATATGGCACGGGAGCCAGTATGATTGCGCAGGAGCTTTCGCAGAAGCTCGGGATCCCCGTATACGACAAGGCTTACATTGAAAACGAGCTTGACGACGACGATTACACAAAGGAAGCAGAATTTATCAGGCAGCTTGCCACCAGCTCATGTATAATCCTGGGACGGTGCGCTTCCGAGATTCTTAAGGATCAGCCCAATGTGTTCAACGTCTATGTATGCGCCGACAAGGAGGACAGGATCCGTCGGATTATGCAGAAGGAATCACTGTGTTATCAGGACGCAAAGGAGCTGTTGGAAAAAAACGACAGGCAGCGGGATGATTTTAATGTTGAACACACCGGCAAGGCATGGGGTGATGTGAACAATTATCACATGATTCTCGACACGAGCAGACTGGGTGTCGAAAACTGCGCGGATATTCTTATCAGATATTTTGAGAGAATCGAGGTAATATAATTGCAAAGGTAAGCTTTCCGGCGTTATTTGCTCTTTGATTCGTGACGCCCGGAAATGAAAATCAAAATAAAAATGACGGCGGCTTTGGTAAAAATCACCAAAAAACCGCTGTCATTTTTGTGCATTTTTTCTTTGATATAAATTTTGTTTGTGGTAAAATATTTCAGGAACATTTTAGGTCTTTACGAAAGGGAGAGAAACATATGCTGATGATTTTTTTCTTGCTCTGGGTTATATTCAACGGCAGTCTCACACCTGAAATCGCGGTTTTCGGAGCGGTTGTTTCCGTCTCGGTATTTGCCTTTACATGCGCCTTTATGGGGTATTCGTTTAAAAAGGAGCTTTTGTTTTACAGGAAGCTTTTTCTCTTTTTCAGATATGTAATACTGCTTGTGAAGGAGATCGTCAAGGCGAATTTCGGGGTAATACACATGATTCTTACCCAGAAAGAGGAGATCCAGCCCGTACTGGCGGTTTTCCATACGGACCTTAAATCGTCCTCGGGCAAGGCGCTTCTGGCAAACGCGATCACCCTGACGCCCGGCACCATAACGGTGTCGCTTGAAAACGACAAGTACACCGTACACTGTCTGGACGAGAGCCTTGCGGAAGGCATGAACGACAGCGCATTTGTGGAATATATTAAAAAACTGGAGGCATAGGAAAGAGAGGATATGGGAAGCGGAATTTCTGGTCTGGAGCAGACGTATCATGTTTTTTTGGCGGGAATCCTGATAATTCTGTCCGTCATGGTGATTCTGTGCCTGATCCGCGCAATCATCGGTCCCAGGACGGCGGACCGCGTTGTGGCCGTAAACATGATGGGAACTATGGTTATTGTGATGATCGCCGTGCTGGCGCTTATGCTTGACGAGGGATATCTTGTCGATATCTGCCTTATATATGCAATGATCAGCTTCCTGGCCGTGATTGTCCTGACGAAGGTTTACGTGGGTGTTTATCTGGAGAAAAAACGCAGGGAAGATTCGGAAACGGAAACGGAAAAGGAGGAGCCGGAGGATGGCGGTGTTTGAATGGGTAAGGTTCCTGGCCGGAGCGGCGCTTCTTCTGGCGGGAGTCACGATTTTTGTCATAGAGATGATAGGCGTGTTCAGGTTCAGGTATGTGCTGAACCGGATGCACGCGGCGGCTATGGGCGATACGCTCGGGATAGGCTTCTGCCTGCTGGGGCTGATCGTCATGTGCGGTCTTAACTTTACGTCTCTTAAGATGTTTCTTGTGATAGTATTTTTGTGGTTTTCCTCACCCGTGTCGTCGCACCTGATCGCGCGGCTTGAAGTGACCACGGACGAGGATAAGGAAAAGCATTACGGATCGGTTTCCCTTGACGAACCCGAACGGGGGAAAGGAGATGGAGAGAGCCATGACGGTGTTTAACGCCATATTGCTGATATTTCTTGTGATATGCGCAATCGGGGCAAGCTTTTCGAGAAGCCTTTTAAATTCGATCCTTATTTTTATGTCCTACAGTCTTGTAATGTCCATTATCTGGATATTGCTTGAGTCTCCGGATCTGGCCATCACCGAGGCCGCGGTTGGAGCCGGAGTGACCACGGTGCTGTTTGTGGTTACGCTCAAGAAGATCCATGCCATTATGAAAAACGAGGACGCGGAGGAAGAAAAGGAGAGGGAAAATGAGTAGAAAGGTTCCGGAAGAACAGTATAGGAAAACGATATCCTATCGCTTCAAAACATGGCTTGACGGAGTGAGGGATCCCTTTCTTGACACGGTTGAGATGCGGCCCCAGCCCGAGTTTGAGGAGACCGCGGAAACCGTGGCCCGCAGGGAGAGAGACAGGGAGCGCATCAGGGATCGTGTTTACGATCTTGAGAAGAACAGGCTGGTCGTTTTTTTCAGCCGGATCTATCGTGTCATGGCGGTCATATTCTGCGTGTTTTTGGTGGTAATGCTGCTTTTTGCAGTGTCATGGCTCCCCACCTTCGGCGAGGCGGACAAGCCGGTGAACAACGAAGTTTCAGCCCGTTACCTGGAGGAGGGACTGCAGGAGACCGGAGCCGTGAACGCCGTCACGGGTATGATTTTAACCTACAGGGCGTTTGATACCTTCGGCGAGACGAACGTGCTTTTTATCGCGGCAAGCTGCGTGATGGTTCTTCTGATGGTGGACGAGGCGGTTCTAAAAAAACAGGAGAAGAAAAACGACAGGCAGTTTGAGCCCAAAAACGACGTGATTCTGCAGTGGAGCGCTTTCATTCTCTGTCCTGTTATTTTTATCTTCGGAATTTATGTGATCCTGAACGGGCATTTGTCGCCCGGAGGAGGATTTTCCGGAGGCGCCATCATGGGCGCGGGGCTTATACTGTATGTGAGCGCTTTCGGATTCAAGAAGACGCAGCGGTTTTTTAACGAAAAGGTGTACAAGGTGGCAAAAATCACATCGCTTATCATGTACGGCCTGATCGGTTCCTATTTTTACATCACGGGTGCAAACGGCCTGGAAAACCATATACCTCTTGGAATACCGGGGCACATTTTAAGCAGCGGAATAATCCTGCCGATCAATATCTGCGTCGGCATAGAGGTGACTTGTACAATGTATGCGTTTTACGCGCTTTTCAGGAGAGGAGGACTATGACATGGGTGCAAATCTTTTTACAAATTACGGGGAAGCCGTGGCGATGATTCTTTTTGGGATAGGATTTGCTAATCTCCTGCTGCAAAAAAACATGATAAAAAAGATTATAGGCTTAAATATCATGGACACGGCGGTGTATCTGTTCCTGGCCGAAAAGGGCTATATCAACGGACGCGTGGCGCCTATCGTGGTTGACGGGGTACAGGATGCCCAGGCTTATATCAATCCGATTCCGAGCGGCCTTGTGCTCACAGGCATTGTGGTGTCAGTATCAGTGACAGCCCTGATGCTGGCTATAACAATACGACTGTATGGAAGGTATCACACACTGAACCTGGACGAGATATCCGCCCAGCTCAAAAAGGAGGGGCGTTAAGTGGATATCATACGCAACTTCCCCGCCGTTTCCATATTGCTTTGCCTGTTTGCGGGGATTATTTCGTCCGGACTGCGCGCCAGAGCGGCCGGCATCCTTAATATGCTCCTGATCCTGACTGGGATTGCGCTGAATCTGTGCACTCTCGTTTACGTGATATTTACAGGAGAGCCATATGTGTATGTGATGGGAAAATTTCCCGCCCCCTGGGGAAACGAGATACGCGTGGGGGAGCTGGAAGCCTTTATGGCCGTGTTTTTCTGTATCATAATGCTTCTGTCCATGATGGGCGGGAGCCTGGAGCGGAAACGGGAGATCGAGGACGGAAAAAAGAACCTGTATTATATCATGGTGGATCTGCTGCTGAGCTCCCTTCTGGCGCTGGTATATACAAACGACCTGTTTACGGCATATGTATTTGTGGAGATAAACACCATATCCGCCTGCGGGCTTATTATGATTAGACAGAACGGCAGGACGCTTGAAGCCTCCATCAGATATATGATAATGAGCCTGCTGGGCTCCGGACTGCTGCTTCTGGGACTGTGCTTCCTGTATGATCTGACAGGACACCTTCTTATGAGCAATATAAAGGAGCAGGTGGGGATGCTTGCCGCGCAGGGCACCTATCACATGCCGTTAATTGTGGCCCTGGGTCTGATGTCAGTGGGCCTTGCGATCAAGAGCGCGCTCTATCCGTTCCATACATGGCTTCCGGATGCCTACGGATATTCGACGCTGTCGTCGTCGGCCATACTTTCATCGCTGGTGTCAAAGGGATATATTTTCCTTTTGTTAAAAATTTTCTACAGGGTAATGGGATTCGAGTTCGTGAAGGAGAGCAAGGTTATCCATGTCCTGTTTGTGTTTGGCATCATGGGAATGATTATGGGATCGCTGAATGCGATACTTGAGGACAACATCCGTCGTATGATTGCGTTTTCGTCAGTGGCTCAGATCGGATATATTTTTATGGGCTTTGGTCTTGGGACTACGGAGGGCGTTATAGCCAGCATCTACCATGTGGTTTCCCATTCCGCAAGCAAAGCCCTGCTGTTTGTAGCGGCATCGGGGCTTACGGACGCCTCAGGCGGAAGCTGTCGTTACAGGGATCTGACGGGAGCGGGATTTAGAAATAAGCTCGCCGGGGTTGCGTTTACGGTGGGGAGCCTTGCCATGGTCGGTATGCCTGTCTTTTCGGGCTTTATCTCAAAGCTGCTGTTTTCCCAGGCCGCCATCGGACACGCGTACAAAATGCTGCCGACGCTGATTGCGCTCGCCATAAGCACGGTGCTTAACGCGGTATATTTTATGAAAACTGTTATAAGAATCTATACTCCGGCTCAGGATGACCCCGAGATGGCGCCCGGCAGAGTGATAAAAATGAGGGAGCAGAAACAGAAGTCAGCCGCGCTGATCTGTTTTATAATTTTAAACCTTGTGCTTGGACTCAACTCGCAGCCCATCATCGAAATGATCCGAAACGGGCTGGGTATGTTCGGATGATATTATAAAAGGAAATTTCTTACAAAGAGAGTGTGTTTTTATGGATGGATTGATTTTAATTCCAATATTGCTTCCTGTGTTGTCAGGGACCGTCATTTTGCTTCGCTCCTTTGTCCGCAATGTGCGCATGTCAAAGCACGGAGGGCAGAACCTGCGGGAAGGCTTCGCGGAAAATGACAGGGGTCTTCACACGATAGTTATGACAATACTGTCGTTTTCTGCCGTGACGGCGCTCTGGCTGGCGTGGAGCGGCGATAAAAGCCTGGTTCTGTTTGAGCTTGTTGAGGATATCCCCGTATTTTTTAAGATTGATGAAGTAGGACGTCTCTTTGTGACGGTGGTCAGCGTAATCTGGCTTCTCGCCGGGATATATTCGCTTGTGTACATGAGGCGTGAGGGCGAGCAGAGCCGTTATTTCGGCTTTTATCTGATTCTGTACGGAGTGCTGGTGGGACTGGATTTTTCAGGCAATCTGGTGACTATGTATCTGTTTTACGAATTAACGACGCTTGTGTCATTTCCTCTTGTGCTTCACAACGGCACCAGGGAGGCTGTCATGGCGGCTCTGAAATATCTGTTTTATTCAATGTGCGGCGCCTATGCGGGACTTTTCGGAATCTTTTTCCTGCGGCGTTTCTGTGATTCACTGACGTTTGTCCCCGGGGGAGCCCTGGGAGAAGGAGCCGCGGGGCATGAGGGAATCCTGTTGATCGCCGTGTTCGCGATGCTGCTTGGCTTCGGGGCAAAAGCCGGTATGCTGCCCCTGCACGCGTGGCTTCCTGCCGCCCATCCCGTTGCGCCGTCTCCCGCTTCCGCAGTGCTTTCCGGTATCATAGCAAAATCCGGTGTGCTGGCTGTGATAAGGGTGGTGTATTACGTGGCGGGTCCGGACCTGATTCGCGGGACATGGGTCCAGTACGCATGGATGACGCTTGCGCTTCTCACAGTGTTTATGGGATCAATGCTTGCATATCGTGAAAAGGTCTTTAAAAAGCGTCTGGCCTATTCCACGGTAAGCCAGGTATCATATATTTTGTTCGGTCTGTCACTGCTTTCGGCGGAGGGGCTTGTGGGCGCGCTTCTGCATTTTACGGCTCATGCCGTGATAAAGAGCGGCCTGTTTCTCACTGCCGGAGTTTTCCTGTTTCAGTTCGGCTATACGAGGGTGGAACAGCTTGTGGGAATGGGAAAGAAAATGCCGGCGCTCATGTGGTGCTATACAATATTTTCTCTCGGCCTTATCGGTATTCCCCCGACGATCGGTTTTGTCAGCAAATGGCACCTTATAGGGGCGTCCCTTGGACTTGGAGAGATATTCGGAGATTTGCCTGTGAAAGACGGCTCCGGAGGGATCGGAGTATTTTCATGGCTTGGACCTGTCGTTTTGCTGGTGAGCGCTCTTTTGACGGCCGGTTATCTGCTGCCCATTGTGGCGCGGGGATTTTTCCCGGGAGATGAGGCGGAAGGAATGGATTTAACAAAGAAGGAGCCCCCGCCGTGTATGCTGATCCCTCTGCTCATACTTGGGGCGCTGACCCTGATGCTGGGAATTGTAAACAGTCCGCTTGAAGCTTTTTTAAGCGGAATTGCCCGTGAGCTTTTCGGGGCCGCATGAGGAATAGTCTGGAAGGAATGGTTTTCTGATGAGTGAGATAATGATGTTGATTGTGGTACTTTTGCCGATATTGACGGGAATATCCCTTTATATACTGCCCTTTCGCACAAGGCGGAGCATGCTTATTTTTATGGAGGCCCTTGTGCTGCTCAATTCCGCTCTTGTGTTTGTGATGCTGTTTAACCAGCCGCAGGGGGCGCTTACGGTGTTCAGGTTTACGGGAAACTTAAGCGTCACGTTTCGCATTGACGGCGTCGGATCGGTGTACGCGGCGCTGGTATCCTTCCTCTGGCCGCTTGCTCTTTTGTATTCATTTGAATATATGAAGCATGAGTCCGGCAACGAAAAGAGCTTTTTCATGTTTTACGTCGTAACTTACGGAGTGACGCTTGGAATAGCTCT
>CANQSE010000025.1 GCA_947626405.1 uncultured Acetatifactor sp.
GCTCCTGAACTTCTCGATATTTATGCCCCTTACGTCCGGGACACCGCGGTTACCTTTGAGTACCAGGTGCCCTCCCAGGCTGAATTTACAAACCGCATCCGCCGGATCACGGAAAAATATCCCTTTCTGGCGGCCCAGGACGACAGCCGGCTGCTGGGTTATACTTATGCTTCCGTGTTCAAGGAGCGGGCCGCCTACGCCTGGTCCGTGGAGACCACCATCTATGTAGACCGGGAGGCGCGGCACTGCGGTATTGGCAAGCAGCTTTACGCGGCTTTGGAGGACTGCCTGAAGCGTCAGAATATTTGCAGCCTCTGCGCCTGTATCGCCTACCCCAACCCTGACAGCATCGGCTTTCATGAAAGGCTGGGCTACCGGACTGTGGCACATTTCCACGATTCCGGATTCAAGCAGGGGATATGGTATGATATGGTGTGGATGGAAAAGGAGCTTTGTCCCCATACAGTCCCTCCGAAACCTTTTATCCCGTTTCCGGATCTGAACAGGAGAGAAACGGCTTTTCAAATCAATATATAGCGTTATTTATTTCTTGCTTCATTATATATTGACCTCACTATTTTTTCTATATCACATATAAAACCTTTTACAATCGCTTTTGTAATAATATTTACCTGTGCGTCCGTATGTTCCCTATCTGATTGATGGGCAATGATATTTCTCCTGTCGAACAGCTCATTCAGGCGTCTTTTCAATTTATCTTTTGTGTTTTCTGTTTCATCTCTTTGGTAGAAAGCTCCATCTGCAACAGATGTCAATTTGATCCCCAATAAGTTAAGCTGAGCTTTTACCGATTCATATGAAACCATTGTAATTTCGCGATAATAACTGTTTATATATTCAAGAAACCAGTCTATTTCCTCTCCTGTTTTTAATGCAACCTCTATAACTTTCATATTTACTTTAAGATTTTCATACTTATCAGTACGATCCCAATTTTCATCATAAATTTCGCATAAACCATATTTTGTTAATTCATGCATATAAAAATCAAGAGCACCGGCTAAAAATATAATCTGTGCGCGCCAAATATTTTCTCCTTCCGTAACTTTTCCGGCTTCAATTAATTCATCCGCCACATCAAATTGCGAATTTATGGCTTGTATAGTTTCTTCAAAATGTTGTAAAATTTGATCCAGCTCAAATCTAATGACGTTTGTATGAAATTTATCTCGCGTATCTTCATTTCTCGCCACTAAATCAAGATTTCTTTCATCCATACAGTACCTCCTCTGCCTTAAAATACTTCTTCCAATTCATGAAAAAATGTTTTATTAAGCATAGGTATAGCACCGTACTTTCCTGAAACATATCCTTTTTCTAAATTTTCAGACTTACGCACATTTTTAATTTCGACAAGAGAGTACAAATCTGTGGCACGTTCTTTTGTATTTAATTGTGTAAACCATATCTGATCTCTCCTAAATAAATCCGTATCTAATAGACTTGTATCATGCGTTGAGAAAATAAGTTGTGCAAATTTATCTTTCCTATAATGTTGAAATAATTGCACAATTTGGAAAATTAACGATTCATGCAAGCTAGCTTCTAATTCATCAAAAATAAGTATTTTCCCCGTATTTAAAATATCAATTATCGGACAAATCATTTGAAATAACCGCTTTACCCCGGTTGATTCTTCAGTCATCAAATCAACTTCGAATTGATCATATACTATTTTAGCTTCTATTTTATTACCTTCTTTAGTCCCTAACAAACTTTTCAAAGCGTCCGGTAATTGTAACTCTTGTGGTAAATCAGATATCTTTATTTTTTCAAGTTTTACTTTTACATCTTTAGCCCCGATTCCTAACGCCCTTAAAATATCAACAAATGCCTTTTTAATTGTGTCGTTACTTTGCATTAATTCAATGGAATACTCTGTCCAGTTGTTAACTTCCGGATTATATACCACTACATCAGAATTGAAAAACATAAAAGCTTCCTCAATTTCTTTTATATTACTATAATTAGCGGCACAAGATAAAAACAACCGATTATCTTTCAATATGCTGACACTTAAGTCAAACACTCCCTTATATCTATCTCCTGGTCTAACCTCTAGTCCAATACGCTCAAAGATTTTCACCTTTCTTCCCCTTGGAAAATAATACAGGTACTCATCTTGTATTAAATTTTGTTTTACCGAAAAACCATATGCATACCTTATATCATTTCGCACAAATTGAACGTTATATTCACTTGGGGTTTCTTTTGCACTCAATTTATGACGCGCCTGAAATACTCCTTGTCCCGGCTGATGATTTATACTATTGCTGACTAAATCACGCATAAATGACAAAGCATTTATAAAATTACTTTTTCCAGATCCGTTTGCGCCATATATAACTGCAGATCGTAAAACTCTAAAATTGCTAAATTCTTTTAAAAGTTCTTCAGATGTGTTATCACTCCCTGCAATCATAGAAAAAATCACTTTTTCTTTGATTGATTTGTGATTTGAACATTGAAACTCTAATAACATCTTTGACACCTCTTTCACTACCTTATATGTGTATATATTAATTCTCTTTTGACGTTTTTGTCAACTGTATTTGCTGTTTTTTTGCAAATTTTCAATTTAAAACATTTAATTTGTAGTTTTTAATATAAGTATATGAATAATAATTCATTTTAACCAAAAAGAAATTACTATAAAAACCTGTCTTCTTCTGCTCCAAACACATGCTTGAACCCTGACTGTTTTTCCTGTATAATGAAAAATAACGTTTTATTCAGATTCCATGCACAAATACACCGTTTAACCTTATATTGACAAAGGAGGAAACACGCCATGAGAAAGTCACGTCTTTTGTGCCTTGCGCTGGCCGCGATTCTATATATTTCATCCTGCCCGGCCGTATACGCTTCCAGACAGCAGACCGAACCCCCTGAGGTTCTCAGAGTCGGATTTTTTGCTTTTCCCGGCTACCATAACATAGAGGCAGACGGACGCCGGAGCGGTTACGGATATGAATTTCTGCAAAGACTGGCAATCCACGGCGGCTGGTCCTATGAATATGTTGGTTATGAGAAATCCTACGCCGAGGCTCTGGATCTGCTTAGAAACGGCGAAATCGATATCATTACCTCCGTTTCCAAAACGCCGGAACGGGAGGCGGAATTTCTGTTTTCCAATCAGTCGATCGGCGTCAACTCCACGATTCTCACCGCAAAATCCGGCAATGAGGAAATTGTGGAGGGGGATTATTCCACCTATGACGGCATCCGCGTCGGCATGCTGGAGGGCAACTCCAAAAACCAAAACTTTGAAAAATTTGCCGCTGACCATGCCTTCACCTATCAGCCGGTGTATTATGCCGATCAGGACCTGCTCTCTGCGGCCCTTCAGGCAGGAGAGGTGGACGCCGCCGTGACCGGCAGCCTGCGGCTGTTAAATGACGAATGGCTGCTGGAATCCTTTGACGCCAGTCCTTTTTACATCTGCACCCGAAAGGATCAACATGAGCTGATGGACCGGATTAACGAAGCCATCAACGAAATGGATCTGCATGACCCCAACTGGAGGGATGCGCTCCACCAGATTTATTACTCCACCGATCAGAGCGGAGACCTCATTTTAAACGCCGAAGAACGGGTTTACCTGGAAGAACACCGCGCCTCCGGCACACCGCTCAGGCTGCTGATTAACCCTGATCGGATCCCTTACTGCTATTTTCAGGACGGACAGCCGCGTGGGATTCTGCCCTCGCTTTTTGAAACTCTGGCCCAGCGTCTCGGTCTTAACTATGAATATATTCCGGTGAAGGATCGTGAAGAATATTACTCCCTCCTTGCGGACGGAGCGGCGGATGTGGTTCTGGACTTTGCCGGCGATTATTATTTGGCGGAAGAAGAAGGCTATAAAATCACCGTCCCCTATTTCCAGACCAATTTCGCCCGCCTCACTTTGGACGGTTTCACAGGCAGCCCCAAGCGCCTGGCGGCGCTTGAGCTTGCGGACTCGTTAAACACCCTGATCGCCAGCCGTTATCCGGAGGATTCAATCATCCGTTATCCCACTACACGGGATTGCGTGGACGCGGTGCTAAACGGCGAAGTGGACGCAACCGTTCTTTTTTCCCACACCGCGGAGAGATATGTACGGGAGGACGTGCGCAGCCGGCTTTCCTCCGTGGTCTTTGGGGAAACCTCCTTTTCTTACGCGGTGGGAAACAGTGTGCCGGGGGGACAGTTCCTGCTCTCCCTTCTGGACAAGGGAGCGGACAGCTGCTTTACCGATTCCCAACTGGACGCCGTCATATCCCGGGAAATCGACGCAAGCCTGGTTCAGAATGTCAGCCTGCTCGCTTTCCTGTATCAAAATCCCCTTTTCAGCGTTATAGGAGTGTTCCTTATCCTTATGGTTCTGTTCGCCTTCACTCTGCTGGCGGTGAGAACCCGGAACCAGAAACAGTTAAAGAAAAAAATTGCGCTGGCAACCGGGGAACTGGAGCAGAAAACACAGGAGCTGACCCAGGCCCTCCATGATGCGGACGCGGCCAACCGTGCAAAAACCACCTTCCTCAACAGTATGTCCCACGACATCCGCACGCCCATGAACGCCATTATCGGCTATACCGCCCTGACTACAGCGCACCTGGACAACAGGGAACGGGCGGAGGACTATCTGTCTAAAATTGCGCAGGCTTCCAACCATCTGCTCTCGCTCATCAACGACGTGCTGGATATGAGCCGGATCGAATCGGGCAAGGTGATTATAAACGAACGGCCGGAGAACCTGGCTGAAATTCTGCAAGACCTCCGGAATATCATACAATCCGACGTTCACGGAAAACACCTTGAACTGTTCATAGATACGGTGGATGTTACGGACGAAAACATCTGCTGTGACAAACTGCGCCTTAATCAGATTCTGCTAAACCTTACTTCAAACGCCATTAAATTCACTCCCGCCGGCGGCACGATCGCCGTCCGGGTCACGCAGAAACCGGCAGGTTCCAGCGACAGGGGCATTTACGAGTTTCAGGTCAGCGACACCGGCATCGGCATGAGTCCGGAATTTGCAAAAACCGTATTTGACCCATTCACGCGTGAACAAACCTCAACCGTCAGCGGTATTCTGGGAACCGGACTTGGGATGGCAATCACCAAAAATATTGTGGATATGATGGGAGGAACGATCCAGGTAAAAAGCGAACGGGGAAAGGGAACCGTCTTTACCGTCAACCTGGAGTTTCGTTTTTCCGCCGCCCATAAGGAAATGGGCCAGATTTCGGAGCTAAAGGGATTACGCGGCCTGGTGGTGGACGATGATATGGTCTGCTGCCAAAGCGTCTCCAAGATGCTTCGTCAGATCGGAATGAGAGCGGAATGGGCGTTGTCCGGCAGAGAGGCCCTGGCGCGTACCGCCGAATCCGTGGAGCTGGCCGACCCCTTCGAGGTCTACATCGTAGATTGGTCCATGCCGGAGTTAAGCGGCATTGAGACCGTCCGAAAAATCCGAAAAATTGTGGGAGAAGACTCTCCTATTATCCTGATGTCGGCTTACGACTGGGCGGATATCGAACAGGACGCCCGCCAGGCCGGGGTGACAGGCTTTATCAGCAAGCCCCTGTTTGCCTCCGAACTGCATCACACCCTGAAACAAAATCTGGGAAAATCCCAGGCGGAAGTAACCGCCGCAGGTGCGCAGACTCCTCTGTCCGAAAAAGAGCTTTTCTCAGGCAGACGTATTCTTCTGGCCGAGGATAACGAGCTGAATCGGGAAATCGCGGTAGAGATTCTGAAGGAAGTGGGATGTGAAGTGGCATGTGCCGAAAACGGAAAAGAGGCCTGCGATCTGCTGTGCAGCGCAAAGCCCGGCTATTACAGCCTGATCCTGATGGATATCCAGATGCCGGTGATGGACGGCTACGCAGCCACCCGGGCTATCCGTGCCATGGAGGATCCGGCGCTGGCCAACACGCCCATCATAGCCATGACCGCAAACGCCTTTGAGGAAGACCGCGAACAGGCCCTGAGCGCAGGCATGAATGGACACCTTGCAAAGCCCATAGATCTGGAAAAATTGATGGGATTCCTTAAGGATTTGTTTGGTGAAAACCAGGGCGAGGCGCAAAACCCCGCCCGCTGAAATGCCGGCTTGTATGCTTTATTCAAACAGTATTTCATCAACCGTGACAAACTCATATCCTTCTTCAAGCAGTTCATCCACAATTTTAAGCGCCGCAGTAACGGATGTGTCGTAGTAGTCGTGCATAAGTATAATCTCATTTTCTCCGGCCTTTTTAACAACCCTCTCCGTTATACAGGCGACATTTCCGGAGCACCAATCGAGCGGGTCGATGGTCCAGAGCACCGGAATCATGTTTAATTCCTCCTCAAAGCTCTTGTCCCAGGAGCCGTAAGGCGGACGTACATACTCTACCTCAACCCCCGTTATGTCCTCTATCACCTGATTTGTCTTAACAAGCTCTTTTTTAAACGTTTCCCTGTTCTTTTTTGTAAGCTGTATGTGGCTGTAGGTGTGGTTCCCAATGAGATGCCCTTCGTCCTGCATACGCTTAATCACATCGGGGTGAAGGCTGGCGTTTGCTCCAGTCACAAAAAACGTCGCCGTCACGCCGCGCTCTTTAAGTCCGTCAAGAAGCTCTGCCGTATAGAAAGGATGAGGCCCGTCGTCAAATGTCAGCGCGATCTTCTTTTTCTCCGTCATTTCTCCTGCGGCGACGTCCCGCGAACCCCTCCCGGGGCTTTCCGCACTGCTCTCCGCATTTCCACTCTGCTTTCCGTTTTTTTCCGTACTGTCCTGCATGTCCTTTGCACCGCCGCTTATGGACGCTGCACTTACCGTCTCCTGTCTTTGCTGTTCCCATAAACCTAAAAAAAGCAATCCTGCCGTCAGATCAAACAGCAGGATTGCCATTATCAGTTTCTTCATTCCGCATCACGCTCCACCTGTCTTATATAGCACAGTATATGCGGCGTGATGAATACAGATTACCTGAGCTTTATGCCTTTATGCTTCCGAGCCATGCGTTAAATGTCACCGCTTCGCAGGCGTCTGCGGCTACTGTCCCGTGTAGGCATATTCGTAAACCCATGTTCCGTTGGGGATCCAGTTCTCATACTCATCATCAGTCCATTGCAGTACGCTACCATCGCTTCCCTCAACACGTACATAGTTCCCCATGGCGTCATATTCCATTGTCCACCAGGAACTCGAGCCATCTCCATAAGAAGATGTACAACTGAGAGGGTTCCCTGATTCATCGTAAGTTGTTTCTTCCCGCCATGTCACGTTTCCGTATTTATCATATGATATGGAACTCAACTGATTGCCGGAACCGTCATAGGTATATTCACCACGGTTACTCACATTACCGTATTCATCATATGACACAGAACTCAATATATTACCGGAACTGTCATAGACGGATTCACTACGCCAGGTCACATTACCATATTCGTCATACGATATGGAACTCAACTGATTGCCGGAACCGTCATAGGTGTATTCATAACGGTAATACACATTACCGTATTCATCATATGACACAGAACTCAATATGTTACCGGCGCTGTCATAGACAGATTCTCTACGCCAGGTCACATTATTATATTCGTCATACGATATGGAACTCAACTGATTGCCGAAACTGTCATAGGTGGATTCATCATGATAATTCAAATTACCATATCCGTCATATGACCATTCCGAATAACTCAACTGATTGCCGGAGCCGTCATAAGTGGATTCAGTATACCAGGTCAAGTTCCCGTATTCATTATAACTTGCGGAATTGCTGCTTGATATGTTACCGGCGCTGTCATAGGTGGATTCACTATGCCAGCTGGTATTACTGTATCCGTCATATGACGTGTAGCTCACCTGATTTCCCAAGCTGTCATAGACATATTCACTGCTGGAAGTCACGTTCCCGTATCCATCATATGTTGTGGAACTCAACTGATTGCCGGCGTTGTCATAGGTAGATTCATTTCGGGAAGCCACGTTCCCGTATTCATCATAACTCACGGAACTGCTGCTTGATATGTTACCGGCACTGTCATAGGTGGATTCACAACGCCAGCTCACATTCCCGTATTGATTATATGATATGCCGCTCACCGCATGACCGGCTCCGTCCTCCTCACGTTGTGAAGTCACATTGCCATACTCGTCATAGTTTACGGTACTGCAACTCACCCTGTTGCCGGAACCGTCATAGGTGTATTCCCATTTGTAAGCCACATTTCCGGATGGATAATATGATACGTAACTCAACGCATTTCCGGAATCGTCATACACTCTTTCGCTTCTGCCCCCGTTTTCATAATAATAGACATTATGTATAACAACTCCCTGGGCGTTATATTCATCTTCCTCTACAATCCTGCCTCTCAGATCATATTGGGTGCTTTTTGCAATATAAAGGTTCTCCTTAATATAGTCTTCCCGCTGACCCAGCGTGTCCGCCCCCGTTGCACTGATCCCGTCCTCCAGGACCTGAATCGCTGCCATGTAATCCTGCTGCGCCATAAAGGCATCCGACTGAGTGCGGTAAACATCTGCCTTTTTGTCTGCAAGGCTCTGAATACCTGTATCGGCATATCCTTTGTCCAGCACGTCACGCGCCGCATCGTAATTTCCTCCGGCAACGTACGAATCGGACCATGCGGAATACACGTCGGCTTTCCGATCCAGCATGGCGGAATCATTCGTGGCCTGATATCCACGATCCAGCACTTCCAGCGCTGAATCGTAATTTCCTCCAGCAACGTACGAATCGGACTCCGCATAATAAACCTCACACAATTTTTCCTCAAGTTCATCTGAACCGTTTTCACTAATACCTTCTTCCAGCAATTCATACGCCTTGGCATAGCTTTGGCTTGCTGTAAGGGTATCGGCTCCAAGGATATATGCCTCTGTCTGCTTCTTTTCCATCTCCGGAAGGTATTCCTCGCCGTCGTCCTCATCCTCCGCCTTTTCAATTCCTTCCTTAAGGATTTTCAGAGCGTCCTTGTATTTATTGTCATTAAGATAAATTACGGCGGAGTTAATGTAAGCTTCCCAAAGAGTATCGTCAATCTCAAGGGCCTCCTCGTAGTAATCCAGGGCGTCGTCGTATTCCAGCTCCTCAAAACATTCAGCCGCAAGCTTCATATTCCTTTTGCTGTGATAATAATCGCTGGTAAAATACAATGCACAGAAAATTCCGCCCGCCAGCACGGACAGGGCAATAATTTTTCCTTTTTTACCGCTGGATTTTTTATTCTCTGATTTTTTCTTCTCCGATTTTTTCTTCTCAGTTTTTTTCTTTTCTGATTTTTTCTTACCGGGCGCACTTACCACCTGTGCGGGCTGAGGGGCTTGCGGCGCGCTTGCCGCTGGCGCGGGCTGTGATTCCGCACTTACCACCTGTACAGACTGCGACTCAGGTGCGCTTGCTTCCGGCTCACTTGACGCTGGCGCGGGCGGCACTTCCGATGCGTTTGCTTCCGGCACGGGCGCTCCGCACATTGGGCAGAAACGTGCGCCGTCTTTTAACTTGTTTCCGCATGATTTACAAAACATAAAACAACTCCTCCGCTTTCTGATCATATGTGGTAATTTTTTTACAGCTTCTCCAACTGTTCCATCATAGCCAAGCTTGTTTCCGTGATCCTTTCCATCGCCACATCGGCAACATATGCCCTGAGACTGGACATCAGATCCGAAAGCCCGTCCGGTATCGTACACTTTTCCAGTTTTTTATACGACTCGTCGATCCTGTTGAGATCAAAGCTGTCCACCGCATTGCATAATTCCTGGAGAATCTGTAAAATTTCATCCTTTTCGGCGGCATGCGTTTCACTGTCTGCCTCCTCCCCGTAGGGCGCCAGAATTTCTTTATAGTTTCTGAACATTGAAAGCAGCTTTGGCGTCCGGCTCCTGATCGCCTCAATATCCTCCGCCTTGCCGCATTTTTCCATTTCAAAGAAAAAATCCGCCAGCCCGGTTGCGCCGATGGTACGTGAAGCGCTCTTAAGGCCATGAACCTCAATCGTATAATCCTGTATCATTCCCTCCGCAACGCACTGCTCAATCTTTGATGCCTTTTCATCTATCATCCTGTAATAGTCGCCTAACAGACTCAGGAACAGCTCCTGGCTCCCCGAGTTTTTTATTCCTTCCGCGACATCCAGACCCTCAATTTTCGGGATGCTGTCCGTCTGACTTTCCGGCTGCCGACTCAACTGCCGTCCCGGCTGCTGCTCTGGCTGACCTTCTTTCTGTTGACCCAACTGACTTCCCGGCTGCTGTTCCAACTGACCTTCCGGCTGCGGATCAGCCGGACGTATCTTATCCGCTGGCAGCCATTTTCTGATTTTTGCGCATATCACCTTGTAGTCGATGGGCTTTGCGACAAAATCATTCATGCCCGCCTTTTTAAACGCCTCTCGTGCATCCATCACCGCATTTGCCGTCAGCGCAATAATAGGCATCTTCTCCAGATAAGGATCTCCAAGCGCACGAATCCTCTGAGTCGTTTCGATTCCGTCCATCACCGGCATCATATGATCCATGAAAACGATGTCGTAGTGATTTCTTTGCACCATATCAATAGCGCGGCTGCCGCTTTCAGCCGTGTAAATTTTCATCCGAAGCGGCTTCAGAAGACCCTGCGCCACCGTCAGGTTTATAGTCGTATCGTCCACGATAAGGATTTTTGCGTCAGGCGCCGTAAAGCTCTGTTCATCCTCCGACTTTTCAATGCTGCCGCCGCTTTCATGGTTCAGCGCCTGACAGAAGCTGAGTGTATAAAGCGGCTTGTTTACGATCGTAACCGGCTCGTCCCAGTAATTTTCCGTAATCGGATTCTGCATAAGACAGATCACGGTGTCGTCAGGTATGATATATTCGCCCTCGTCTTCGTAAGCCTTGAGCATTTTATATGACGCGCCGTCAACGAACAGAAAATCAACGTGTTCCTCATTTGCAGCCGCATCGTGTCCCTCTATGTATTCCATACCGTATTCCTGGGCAAGGAATGAGATATGATCTGATACCCTGGGATTTGTCGTCCATGCGCTTACCACCGTGCCCCTGGCTACAAGTTCGTCCCTGACTTTAGCGGCCTGATCCCAATCCGTCACCTTTTGAATAATCGTAAAGTCAAATTCCGTACCGATCCCGTATTCGCTCTGCACGCTGATCTCGCCGCCCATAAGCTCGATGAACTGCTTTGAGATCGCCAGTCCAAGGCCGGTGCCCTCTTTATTTCTGTTTCTCCTCGTATCCACCTGCTGGAACTGATGGAACAGCCGCCCGAGATCCTCCTCCCTGATTCCCTGTCCTGTGTCCTTTACGGCGACATGGAGCACCACACTGTCATCGCCCTTCTTTTCCACCTTCATTTTAAGACTGACGTGTCCGGACTCCGTAAACTTTATCGCATTGTTGATAAGGTTCACCAAAATCTGGCGGATGCGGCCCTGATCGCCGTACATCCTTTTGGGAAGCATCATGTCAATGTCAAACAGAAGCGACACCGGTTTCGTGCCGATCATGTTTAAAAAGCTCATGCCAATATCGTTGAGTATGGACATCATGTCATACTCCTCCTCTATCAGCTCAATGTTTCCCGATTCTATCTTGGAAAAATCCAGAATATTGTTAATCAGCGTCAGAAGCGCCTGACCGGAGTTCTTGATATTGTTAAGATAACTGTTTTCCAGACGGCTTTTTGTATTGCGGAGCAGAATATCCGTCATGCCCACAATAGCGTTCATCGGCGTCCTGATATCATGGCTCATGTTTGACAAAAATTCGCTCTTTGCCCTGTTCGCCCTGACCGCTTCCTCACATGCCCTGTCCGTTTCCCTGAGCTGCTTCTGCGTGAGGATATAAAACAGTATAAAGATCCCCACAAACATTACGATCATTGCGCCCATGGTAAACAGATAGATGCCGGTCCTCTGTTTGTTCAGTCCGGACACGACACCGTCCAGTATGTTGTAGGAGGTGACCGTGATCAGGTTCCAGTCAGCGTACCCGAGCGGAGAGACACAAAGATACTTTTCCTCGTCGCCCGTCGGCAGGATGATCTTGTAGGTTTCCTGACAGTCAATCGCCTTTCTGATCTCCGCCACGTACTGCTCCGTGGTTTTTTCCTGATTGCCCTTGATAATCTCATACTGACGCTCATAAAAGTTATCATGAGTGACAGACTCCCCTTTGATAATAAAATCTCCGTTCCGGCGTATGATGTAGGAATAAGTATCAGCATCACGATCGCCAAGCTCCAGCATATCGTTTACAAATGCAATATCTATTCCTCCAACAAGGGCAAGGCTTTTCTCCCCGTTTGACATTTCATATTCACAGGGATATCCCAGCATAACAATATTTTCATCTCCCGCTGCCGTGCTGGACCACGCTATGTCCTGCCGTCCGGATTTCAGAGATTCCGTAAATGCGTCCACGTCGTAGATTCTGAGATCGTCGCCAAACAGCACATCCATGTTTCCCGTTTCGTCTATAAGCCCCAGAAAAAGGAACTTTCTGGCAACTCCGCTTGTGATCATGGCTTTTCTTAAGTCTTCTCCCTGCAGTTCCCCGTCCGGCGGCATCGTCGCCACAATGCTCTCAACCTGGGACAGCTTTATATCAACCACCGCGCGGAAATGGTTTGCGATCTGGGTGCTCATTCTCTCTATGTAAAAATTGGCGATATTAACCGTTGCATTATTACTGTTGTTTCTCATCTGGTGCATCAGAAACAGAAAAATACCGATGCTGACCAGTACAGCCACACAAAACCCCGACAACAGAAGTCCGAGATTACGTCCCTTACCATATCTGTTTTTCGCTTTTTTCTTATCATTTTCCATTCCGGTACCCCTTGCGCACAAAATACATCAGGACGACCAAAAACTACACACACTGTTTTTAAGCACTGATTTAAAATACGTAAAATGCTATATTTTAACACCATAAGTGTATCACATAGCCTAACCTATTTCAATCAATACTTTACAGACCGCCATCATGGGTGTTACCAAAACGGGTAGCGGTTCGCCTCCCGAGTTTGCCACTTGTCAGTTGATCCCAATTAAATTTTTTCCTTATTTTGCAAGATTTTACTTGCTTTTTTTG
>CANQSE010000026.1 GCA_947626405.1 uncultured Acetatifactor sp.
ATCAGTCTCTCTCTTTGCGGGACCTCCGCAGCACGGGCATGTCGTGTTGACCCATTCTTCCATGGATGCAAGCGGCGATTCCCCGTTGTCTGTGGGCTCATAGCTTTCCACCTCGGGAAGCATAAGCGGCAGTTCGCTCTCGTCAATAGGCACAAAACCGCATTTTTCACATTTTACGATCGGTATGGGCTCTCCCCAGTAACGCTGTCTGGAAAATACCCAGTCCCTCAGCTTGAAATTGGTCTTGCTGTGACCGATTCCCTTTTCCTCCAGAAATTCTATTATGCGCTTCTTTGCGTCCGCCACGGAAAGTCCGTCCAGAAATTCGGAATTTACAAGCGTACCCGTCGCCACGTCCGTATAGACCTTATCCTGAACGCTGACAGGGCTTCCCGCCACCACCTCTATGATGGGCAGGTTAAATTTCTTTGCAAAATCCCAGTCTCTCTCGTCGTGGGCCGGCACCGCCATTATGGCTCCTGTTCCGTAAGTCATAAGCACATAATCAGAAACCCATATAGGTATCTGTCTGCCGTTTACGGGATTTGTGGCCGTTAATCCCCTGATCTCGACACCGGTCTTTTCCTTTGCCAGCTCAGTCCTTTCAAAATCAGATTTTCTCGCCGCCTGCTCCCTGTATGCGGCAAGTTCATCATAATTTTGCAGTTCATCCTTATACTTTTCAATCAGCGGATGCTCCGGGGACACCACCATGTAGGTTGCTCCAAACAGCGTGTCGGGACGGGTCGTATAAACGCGGAGTTTTTCTTCCTTTCCCGTCAGAGGGAAATCCACCTCAGCGCCCTGTGATTTTCCGATCCAGTTTTTCTGCGAGACCTTCACGCGCTCGATGTAGTCAACCGTGTCAAGACCTTCTATAAGCTTGTCAGCATATTCCGTGATCTTTAACATCCACTGGCTCTTTACCTTGCGGACCACCTCCGAACCGCAGCGCTCGCAGACACCGTTCACCACTTCCTCGTTTGCAAGTCCCACCTTGCAGGAGGTACACCAGTTTATGGGCATTTCAGTCTTATATGCCAGTCCGGCCTTGAAAAGCTTTAAAAATATCCACTGCGTCCACTTATAATACTGGGGATCCGTTGTGTTTATCTCTCTCTCCCAGTCAAAGGAATAGCCAAGCGAGCGAAGCTGAGCCTTAAACCTCTCCACGTTGTTCTTTGTAACGATTTTGGGGTGGACATGGTTCTTGATTGCGTAGTTCTCAGTGGGGAGCCCAAAGGCGTCCCAGCCCATGGGATACAGTACATTATAGCCCTGCATGCGGCGCTTTCTGGCGACAATGTCAAGCGCCGTGTAAGGTCTCGGGTGCCCCACATGCAGCCCCTGTCCCGAAGGATATGGGAACTCCACAAGCGCGTAATATTTAGGCTTGGAATAATCGTCCGAGACTCTGAACGCCTTCTCCTCGTCCCATATGTCCTGCCATTTTTTCTCCACCTCATGATGGTTGTAAAGTTCTGCCATATATCTGTCTCCTCTCTTTTCTGCGTCGTTCTCCACACGATAAAAGCCCTCTCGTCGCCTGTAGACGAAAGGGCTTTTCCTACGCCGCTGCCTTTCTATTCCTGCAGTTTACTGAAAGCCCGCGGACGCTGCTCTTATCCGTCTTTGTTCACATCCTGAAACTGCAATATATTTTATCCGTTTTACGACGGCATGTCAAGCGTCATTGAAAATCATTCCTCAGCGTTATTCTCAGCAACCTTTGCCGCTCTCTCGGCGACCTCTCTCTCCTGTACGTCGGACGGAGCCTGTTCATAACGTGCAAATTCATAGGAATACTCGCCGCGTCCTCCGGTCATGGAGCGCAGATCGGTGCAGTACCCGTACAGACTGCTCATCGGAATATC
The DNA here is from genome assembly GCA_947626405.1 of uncultured Acetatifactor sp. Taxonomy (GTDB): domain Bacteria; phylum Bacillota; class Clostridia; order Lachnospirales; family Lachnospiraceae; genus Acetatifactor. Next base: position 1,875 of record CANQSE010000026.1, read on the forward strand.
AGCCTCAATAACCTGTTTGCCGCCTGAAGCGGGGTTCATGCCGAGTACACGTCCCCTGCGCTTGTTGAGATCTCCCATGACGTCTCCCGTATAGGCGTCGGGCACAGTCACCTTTAAAGACGCGATAGGCTCTAAAAGCACAGGCTTCGCTTCCATAAAGCCCTTTTTGAAAGCCTGAATAGTGGCTGTTTTAAACGCCTGCTCGGAAGAATCCACAGGGTGATAGGAGCCGTCGTACAAGACAGCCTTTACGCCCACCACGGGGTACGCTGCCATCGGTCCTCTGAGCACGGATTCCTGCAGCCCCTTCTCTACAGCGGGATAATAATTCTTTGGCACTGCTCCGCCCACTACTTCCTGTTCAAATACATACGGCTGCTCAAGATCGCCGGATGGTGAAAACCTCATCTTCACGTGACCGTACTGTCCGTGTCCTCCGGACTGCTTCTTGTATTTGTATTCAACGTCCGACTGGCTGCGTATTGTCTCACGATAGGCAATCTTGGGTCTGTCCAGCTCAATCTCCACCTTGTATTCGTTCAGCAGCCTGCTGGCCACGATCTCTAGGTGCTGCTCTCCCATTCCATAGAGAAGCATCTGGCGGTTCGCGGAATCGTTCACCATCCTTAAGGTGAGATCCTCATGGGTAATCTTCTGAAGCGCCTGCGAGATCTTATCGACATCGCTCTTGTTCCGGGGTTTGTAGCGCATATAGGTATATGGAGCGGATACCTCGAATCTGCCGTACTTGATTGGCGCAGTCTTTGTCGAAAGGCTGTCTCCCGTGCGCGCGGCGGTAAGCTTTGCCAGTGCGCCTATGTCTCCGGCGTGGAGCTCCGGTACCTCTATGGGCTTGTTGCCCTGAAGAATGTATAGCTTTCCTATCTTTTCCTCTATTTCCTTATCTACGTTGTAGATCAGATCGTCTGTCTTAAACACGCCGGAATTAATCTTTATCAGGGAGTATTTGCCGATAAACGGATCGACAATAGTCTTCCAGATGTAAGCTGATTTCGACTTTGAAAAATCATAATCCGCATTGTAGATCTCGTTTGTCTTCATGTTTATTCCGGCAACTTTTCTGTTTTCGGGACTGGGCATATATTTCACAATATCGTCAAGCAGTGTATATACGCCCTGGCAGAGAGTATTCGAGCCCATTGTCATAGGGAAAATGCTGCAGTCGCAGACGTTGGTGCGCAGAGCCGCCCTGATCTCAGCCTCTGAAAAGGTCTCGCCGCCGAAATACCTCTCCATCATTTCCTCGCTCGTCTCCGCAACCGCCTCCATGAGCGTGTCCCTGCAGATTTGGAGATTCGCCTTATTGTACTCGGGCACCTCGCAGGGGACGACCTCCTTTCCCTGCCAGCGATTTCCTGTTTCCGTAACAACGTTTACATAACCCACAAATTTCTCATTTTCACGGATGGGAAGGTGGAACGGCGCCATCTTCTTTCCATAGCTTGCTGTCATATCCTCTACAACCTGCCGGAAGGAAGCGTTGTCCACATCCATGTTTGACACATACACAATGCGCGGAAGCTTATATTTTTCACAGAGCTCCCATGCCTTAATTGTGCCGACCTCAATGCCCGCCTTTCCGTTCACGACGATGACAGCGGCGGCTGCCGCGCTCACAGCCTCCTCAACCTCTCCCACGAAATCGAAATATCCGGGGGTGTCGAGAATATTGATCTTGCAGCCCTCCCATTCTATGGGAATGACCGAGGTGTAGATCGAGAACTGGCGCTTCTGCTCCTCTTTGTTGTAATCGCTCAGCGTGTTTCCGTCAGTAACCTTCCCCATTCTGGATGTTATTCCGGAAAGATAAGCCATAGCCTCCGCCAGACTGGTCTTACCGCTGCCGCCATGACCAAGAAGTACAACATTGCGAATCTTGTCAGTTGTGTAAACTTTCATATAAGCCTCCTCCGAATTTCAGATTTATGGGTATTCTGCCATATCATTCTCAGAATTTTTAAACTCCCATAAGGACATTTTACTAAATTAATAATTAATTTACAAGACAATTCACTAAAAAACAACTATAATAATCATTAGTCCGGCGCTTTGATGTTTTAGGACGGATGCTTTAAGGACAGATGCTTTGGGATAGGTGCTTTAGGATGGATGCTTTATGGTGAATGTTTCAGGATGAATGTTTCAGGGTAGATACTTTAAGTATGAAAATTTCAGGATGGGGACCAACATGCAGGATCAGATAATATTTCTCAGCCCGTCTGAGACAAGACGGCTCAGAGCGTTTGAAAAAAGGTACCGTGAAGCGGCACGAAATATAATAAGGGAGCGGGTGGAGCATTACCACCCGCTCACCGGCGGAAACTATAATTCAATAACAATACGCGACCAGAAAAGCCGCTGGGGAAGCTGTTCCTCCCGCGGGACACTCTCGTTTAACTACAGGCTTATCTTTGCCCCGCCGGACGTTCTTGACTATGTGGTGGTGCATGAGCTCTGCCACCTTACCCACATGAACCACTCCAAAGACTTCTGGCGCATGGTGGAGAGTATTATGCCCGACTACCGCGTCCACAAAAAATGGCTTAAAGAGCACGGCGGCGAGTTAAGTCCCGTCTTGCGCATGCAGGAGCTCGGCATCCCCCTGAAGCTTGACTGAACCGTTATCAGCGGCTCTCGTCAACATATATCTGGACTCTCCTCTGGATTATGTCGGCCACTTCCTCCGCCGACTTCTGTCCCTGGAAATATGCCTCCATCTCCTCGCCGAGGATCTCCATGACGTTGTTGTTGTAATAATACGCCTGGTCTATTGAGCAGACATAATTTTTAAGCTCCTCAAGCTGCTCCTTTGTCATGGGCTCAAGAACAATTTCTTCGCCGTTCATATAGAAATACTCGTCGTACTCCTGTTTGTTGCCCTGCTCGTCAATATAATAAGGCTTCTCAAGAGCCTCCTGGGCCCTCTTTTCAAACGCATCCTTATCAACCGGGAAAGCATACAAATCGGTATCATTCTGATACTCGTCAGTCAGGTAATATCTCAAAAATTCCCATGCGCCGTCCTTGCTCTTTGAATCTTCAGCAATGCAGTAAGCCTCATTATACTCGACATACGCACCCTTTCCGTTGTCGCTCGGGAAGCCGATATAACTCAAATCTCCCCCGAACGTTCCGTTAAGCGTGTAGTTGAACCGCGAAAGACTGCTGAGGTAGACGGTGTCTAAAATAGTCCTTCCGTCCCTGTACTGGGATTCATAGTTCATCCAGTAATCTTCGGGATACTCAATCTCCTCCGGCAGGGAATTTGCAAACTTAAGCACATCGATAAACTGCTGGGAGTTAAAAGAGCATTTGCCGGTCTTTACGTCCACGAAGTCGCTCCCGCAGAACTGCATCACGTAATAGATAAAGTTCTGGCGGTTCATGTACTCAAACATATTGCTTCCCTCGGGCAGGCTTTCATTCAGCTTCATCATATCCTCCATGGTCCAGCCTGTTCTGTCTCCCACCACGGATTTCTTGCCCACCACCGTATTTACGCAGAAGCTCGGTATCAAATAATAAAGCTTCCCGTCAACCGAATATGCGTCGAATACGTTCTGAACAAATTCTTTCTCTGACAGTTCCTCATCTTCTTCGATAAATTCATTGATGTCGGCGATCCAGCCCTTTGCTATATAGTTTTCCACGGGAATACCGTAGTTGACCACCAGGATATCAGGCATGTTTCCCGCTATAATATCATTGTTAAGCCTTGTGCCTCCGGCGTCATCATCGCCGTAATTGTCATACTGGCCGTAATCTTCAATCGTAATCCTGTACTCCTGACTGCTTCTGTTATACTCGATCACCCTCTTTTTAAGGTCGTTATTAATATATTTGCCCGCTATAACAATAACCTTTTTGTCAGTAATATCTTCCGGAGCCACATAGGTAAACAAACCTGCCTTAAGGTTTTCATAATCATATGCCTCATAGAACATGCCTATCAGATGGGTGTCGTCAGTCTTTATCACATACGACAGCGAAGTCACATTAATGTCGGAGTTTATATAGTCGAGCACCTTTTTGGCCTCCTGATCCCCGATGCGATAGGAATACAGACCGGAGGAAGTGCTGTACATGAAGACGCCGTCCTCTCCCGTAGGCATCATCGGCGAATTGCTTGACGGCATAATATTTCCCGGGATCTCTACCTTATCACCAACCTTATCGGACACGGGATCATACTCTGCGGCATACTGCTTTGTCCAGTCGTTGGCATCGTTATAGAATACAAACGTTTTGCCGCCTGATCTCAAAATATACGAAAGATACCGGAAAACATCCTGAGTTTCCTGAGACATCTCCTTCTGCTCTCCAATCCGGCCCTCCGCGTCCACGCTTACCAGATAATATGATTCAGCGCTGCATATAAGATTTACCGAGCCGTCCTGTGAGGGAATAATGCTCTGGATCCATGTGTCCGGCAAAGTGACTTCCGATTCCCACTTAAGTGATCCGTCGATATTCCAGCAGCATATATAAGTCCTGCTTGTGTCGTAACCCATCGAATAATTGGAGTAATTGTAGTTTCTGATTCCGAAAATACAATCCGAACCGGCCACAATATTATCAAGCGAATTATACTCCCAGAAATCCGTGTAATTATATTCTTCATCTATTATGATGTCGCCATCCGGCAGCATGCCCGAGTCGTCTGCCGGAATATCAACGTCTCCGGCTTCATCCGCGTTTTCGTCGCCGTCCGCCGATTCATACGCGTTTTCGTCGCCGTCCCCTGTTTCGTCCGCGCCATCGTCGCCGTCCGCCGAATCGTCCGTGCCTTCATCGCTGTCCGCCGAATCATCCACGCCTTCGTCGCTGTCCTCCGAATCGGTAGTAGATGCATTGCTCCTGGGCATTATAACGTCGTCATATCCTGCGTCCTGACCGTCAGCACCGTCCGCTCCCTGCATTTCCTCGTCGGTTATAACGGTTTTATTCATCTCAAGCTGCACGTCCTTTGCGTCGGAGCCGTCCATCTCAAACGACACAAGATGATACTGCAGGCTGCCGCTGGTATATTCCTCCACACGCATGACGCTGTAAATTCTGTCTCCCAGCCTGAAGCCTGCCAAAAGGCTGCTGTAATCCCCTCCCAGATCAGGCAGCTTAAACTCCTCGAAGCTGTAGACATTCTCCTTCGCAAGGGCGTTTCTTTCATCATCCGCCCCCGATCCTCCGCAGGCGGTAAGCCCTCCTGCCGCAAGCGAAAGCGCCGTAACCACCGCAATCGCCCTTCCAAATAACCTTTTTTTCATAATTTTTCCTCCCTTTTACACGCCGCCCGCACTTTATTGACACGGGCAGCGGACCGGATTAATCCGGCAGCCGTATAATCTGGCGTCCGTATAGTCTGGCGGCCGTATCATCCGGACATTTTTTTGTTTTTACGCTTTTCCCTGCGCTTTTCCTTTCTGCGCATTTTCCCTGCATACAGTTTTTCCCCGATCCTGTCGGCTTTATCCTTTAAAATCATCACCTTGTCCCTGATTGTCCACCCCTTGTGCCTCCACCAGCTCACAAACAGCCGCAGAGCCACTGCAATCGCATATAAAAGGAATAAAAGCTGGAAAAACGTAAGAAGGCATAATACATCCTCATACCCTCTCGCTATATTCTCCCAGTAAGGGTAAATGATGGCTTTCCCGTTCATTGATCTGAGTCCGAACTGCGTAAGCAGCGCAAGCCTTGACATCATTGAATACCTGCCGGTATTGTCAACCACATCAACGGACGCTGAGTCCGAAGCGAAATTTTCCCTTATCACATTTTCCGCATATCCCGTTACAGGGTTCGGCATCACAATTTCATAGTTATTTATGCCGCTGCAAGATCCGTATTTACTCAGGCTGTCGTAGGACAGATACACCATGGTTCCGTCCAGGCCCGCCGCTTCCGCAAATCTCCCGTGCGGCCGTTCCACAACTCCCATCACAATGTGCGGTATTCCCGATATGTACACCATCATTCCCGCCACATTGCTTGAGCCGAAAAGCTGCCATGCGACATCCTGATCTATCACACAGTAGTCCTGCATAAGATCGTTTCCCGAGAAATAGGAACCTGACACAAGTGTCATCGGGTGGAAAAGGAAGAAATCACCGCCTATTCCTATTGCATCAGTCTGCACGCTGCCCCTGTCGCTTGTGATTGTGACCGAGCCCGCGGCGCTGTAGGCGTCCGCCCAAAGCCTTGCCCCCGGATTTTCGGACTCCTGCTTTATGGCAGCCTCCGTCAGGATTCCGTCCACGGAATGTTCAAATGTCTGTATCTGATCCAGGTCAATTCCGGAGTCTACGGAAAAGAAACAGCTTATCTGCGCCGCATCCTTCTTTTCGCTCCACCTGGAGGCCATCTGCTGAGACTGCTGCGAAGCGGCCATCTTCCCGATCACCGCCATCAGAATCAGAAATATTACAACGGATACGGCTGCGCTGATTCCAAAAATTTTTTTCTTCATTGCTCGCCTCGTTTCCATCAGGTTCAGTTTTCCGTCAGTCTCACCTGCTGTCCTGCTTCCACAGGCTTTGTTGAGGTGGTAATAACATACTCATATCCGTACAGCGCGCCGCTTATAGCCGACTGCGTATCGTCGCTCGCAAGCACCTCCACGTCCACGCGCGTTGCGATGTAACGCGTGCTGAGCGGTGTGGGCCTCGAATCCACCTTCAGGATAAATTTGCCGTTGTTGTCCTCCCTGATTGCGCTGTTGGGAACGATGAGGTCATAGTTTGCGCTCTGCTGTCCCAGGATAAGGCTCAGGGACTGTCCTGCCACCACTTCTCCCGTCACGTTGAAGGTAAGCAGCTTATTTTGACCGGGGTCGTTTGGATCCGGCTTTATTGAAGCCAGCGTCGCCTCAACGTCATAGTATCTCCAGGCGTTCACAAGATCCGCCCTGTCACCAACATTTACCTTTCTGGCCTGATCGATTGTAACAGGAAAGCTTAGCGTATATCCCTGGCCCTCGGGCTGCAGTACAACCACAGGCGTATTGGGCACGGTCGTTTTACCCGCAACCACGTTTACTGCGGTCACCGTTCCGGAGATATCGGCGGTAATGTCCGAAGCCGTAGCCTTCTGTGTCAGTTCGTCAACCTGCTTCTGCGCCTTGTCCACCTCTCTCTGGGCATTTGAAATTACTTTTTTAAGGCTGTCAAGTCCCTCCTTGTCTCCGAGCATGAGCGTGAGATCGTCCAGGTTCTTTTGAGCCGCGTCCAGATTTTCCTGTGCGCTGTAAAGCTCAATCTCTTTCTGCGCCCTCTGTGCGGTTAGATTTGCGTATATCTGGCTGCCCTCTCTGCCCGCGTGATTTGCCGCAGCCGAGTTAAATTCGTTCACGGCTGTTGTATAGGCGGTCTGTGCGTTATCCCTTGCAGTCTTTGCGCTGTCGTAGTAAGCCTGTGCCTGCTGCACCTTTGCCGCCGCGGCGCTCTGTGCGTCCGCATCGGAATTTGATACGCTCTGCTGCTGTCTCTGCGCATCCTTTAATGCGTTCTCCGCCGAGGCAAGAGCAGCGTTTGCATTGTCAAGATTTACCCTTGCCGTTTCCAACGCCGCGGTCGTTGCGGTCACTCTCGCATCAGCCGATGAATCCATACCGGATTCAAGCGCCATCTGTGCGTCGATATCGGCAATGGCCTTTGTAAGCTCCGCAACCTTATCCTTCCACGGCTTTATTGCCTCCTGTGCCTCAGTGAGCTGCTTTCGGTATGTATTGGCTGATACATTTCCGTTTGCCGCCTTTATATCCTCCGCGCTTATGTCACCGTTAAGTATTGCTATATAATAGGAATCCCACGCGTCCTGCAGCGCCATATTCTTTTCTTCCAGCATATCCTGCGCCGCCTTAAGCTCCTCGCTCTCCGTCTCCTCAAGATAGACAAGCACGTCTCCCTTCTGTACCTTGTCACCTACCTTTACGGCGATTCCCGAGACTTTCCTGGACTCGTTTATCTCCACATTGTACAGCTCTCCGCTTTCTATGACGCCCGTCCCGCGGATCCTGGCTGTAATGCTCCCCGATGTGACGTACTGTGTGGCCACCTCCGGCAGCGAATAATTCATGATGGTGTTTGAAAAGAACGTCAGCACCAGCATCACCGCCAGAAAAATAATAGCGGCCGTCTTGATCCATTCACGTTTCCGGTTTCCGTTTTCTTTCATAGTACACTCTCCTCATAACTGTTGTTCATTTTATGCAGAAAATAAAATGCTTATCCCTTTATCCCGCCCTGATAGGTAATGCCCTCCACCAGGTACTCCTCCCCGTAGAGAAAAATCAGAAGACTCGGCACCATATAAATTGTGGCGACTGCAAAGGCAAGTCCGATTTCCCCCTGGTTTATCTTGCTTAAGAACACCGACAGCGGATGAGAGTCCGCGTCCTTTAACAGGATTAACGGCTGTTCAACCATGTTCCAGTAGTCTATGAATACCAGGATTGCCGCGGAGCAAATCGCTCCCTTGCAGAGCGGCATACAGATTTTTCTGTAAATCTGCCACTCTCCCGCTCCGTCAATCTGGGCGGCCTCAATTACCGAGGTCGGAATCCTGCGCATGAATTTCGTAAGAAGGTACACCGCAAACGGCGAAAAAATACCGGGCAGCCAGATAGCCTTATATGTGTCAAGTATATTGAGCCAGTCGCTTACAAGATAATTCGGTACGAGCGTCACCTGATATGGCATCAGCATCAGTATTATATACGAGAAAAATATAATCTGGCGCAGCTTGCCCTGATATCTTGCGAATCCGTAGGAGGCCAGCGTCGCCACAATAAGCTGAAAAACCACTATGGGCCCCACCAGGAACACCGAATTCCAGAATTTCAGCAGATATTCCGGACTCTTAAAGAGCACGGTGATATACTGGCTGAAGGACACCATATCGGGAATAAACTTAAGGTTCACCTTTTCCGCGATATAAACCTTTCCCCCTGTGGAGTTTGTGGCAAACACGGAGCCGTAATTTGCCGAAATCTCGGAGGAGGACATAAAGGAATTGGTGATTGTGAGAACGATCGGCATCAGAAACAGTATGGCAAAAGCCGCCGCAATCAGCGTAGCGACGGTAATCTTTGCCGCTTTCCACATTTTCCGCCTGTCCGCTCTGCGCTTATCATATCTTTGTTCGGCACCCCCCTTGAGGAGGGCTTTTTTCCTTCCGCTCATCCCTCCACGTCCTTTCCGAATCGGTTCTCCGCCACGAACAGAAGCCCTATAATCACGATCATCACAAGGCTCATCAGCACCGCGGCAGACGAGAGGGCCTGATAATCGAGGGCGTTAAACTTGTTGTTCATATAGTGCTGCAGCAGATAGATCGTATCGTAAGGGTAGTCCCCCGTCAAAAGGTAAACCTCCCTGAACACCTTAAACGAATTTATAAGTGACATGATTGTCACAAACAGCAGCGTGGATGAGAGATATCTTATTTTTATGTAAAAAAAGGTCTGAAATGGCGTGGCGCTCTCAAGTCTTGCCACCTCCAGAATATCCTTCGGTATGCTTGCCAGTGCAGCCATAAACAGAATCATGTTGTACCCGAGATTCTTCCACAGAAACAGCACCACAACCACCACCTGGGCATATTCCGACTTCAGCCAGTCTATCTTGTCGATTCCGAAAACCGAAAGGAAGTCGTTTACCGCGCCGTTATAGTGGAAAAGCACCTGCCAGATCAGCACAATGGAAGCTACGGGCACCATCATTGGGCTTAGGAAAAACGTGCGGAACTGGCTCCGGAAGGGAAGCTTTGCCTCCAGAACGATGGCAAGCAGAAGTGAAAGCACCACCGCCAGAGGAACCGCCACAATCGAAAACATAACCGTGTTTTTCACCGCTCTCATAAAGGCGGCGTTGTGCAGAATAGACGAATAATTTTTAAACAGGACGAAGCTGCCGTTAATGGGATTGTCAACAAGCGAATAATAGATCACCACAAGAAACGGAAGAATAAAAAACGCCAAAACACCCAGAAAACTCGGAGCGATAAAAAGTCCGGAGCTGATTTTTATTTTCCGCATCCTGCGAGTAGTCTTCGTATGCACTTTGCCCTTTTTGGTTTTGAGCCTCGGCTCCCTGACCTCTTTTACTTTCATGTCGCCGTTTTTCCAGCCGTCCTTCCCATAAGATCGTTATCATTATAACATACTTTCACAAAAAAACACCTTAAGATTTTATGAACTGTTATTTTTATCCTGTTTTGCCTATTTTAACCTTATATAAAGCCTTTTGAGCTCCCTGCGGCGCCTTCCCGAGTTGCAGATACTTGCGAAACGGTTATAAAACCAGAAGGAGCCGAGAAAAATATCTTTGACTTTTCCGATGCGCTCCCTTGTGGTGTGGGCATAATGCACCCCGCCGCAGGTGCACGCCCCGCTTTTTTTGCTTTTCACAAGCTCAATCAGATCCGACTCGCTGCGGATCTCTTTTGCAAATTCCGTATATCCAAGTCCGACGCAGTCCTCCTTATGCGCGTCGCTTCCCCCGAAGGCGGCAAGTCCTAGACTGTCGGCGATCCCCATCGCCCTTTCGTTGCTTTCATTCCCTTCGCAGGCGTTGAAGCCCTCCAGAAAATCGAATTTGTCCATTACAGCCAGCCTGTTACGGTGTTTTTTTGTATTTAATATGCTCAAATACTTTTCTCCGCACGGATGAGCCGGACCGATTATACCGCCGTTTCCGTGTACAATCTCAATTAAAAGCCGCACCGGCAGCCCGCGCAGCCTTAAGATCCCAAGGTCTATATCCTCAGGCATTATCACCAGCATATGTCCGGCGTCAACCGTGTCGTACTCTATGCCCTTTAACACCGTAAAATTCCTCTCCCTGCCCGGGCAATCATTTTCCTTCCATGCCTCATATCCCTTATAGGAATTGTGGTCGCTTATCAACATTCCGTCGAAGCCTTTTTTTATTAAAATATCAATATATTTCGCCACAGGTACTTTGCCGTCCACCGAGCCTTCCCTTGTATGACAGTGCATGTCAAATTTCATATTAATCCCTCATTCCAATTAATCCTCATTTCAGGTGATTCGCCTTTGAGCGCTTCTGCACAACGTGGCTATTCGCCTTACGATCTTGTAACAGTTTTGCCACTCCGTCGTATTCAGCCCGGCAATGTCGATGTTCTCCCGGCAGACCGTGCGTGCACGTCGGCACCTGGCGAGGTACTTTCGAGCCTGGTGTCCGTTACGTGCTAAGCCGAGCG
>CANQSE010000027.1 GCA_947626405.1 uncultured Acetatifactor sp.
ACGGTCTTGGAAAGAGGACGCTTTTAAGCGAATTTAATCTGCAGAAGCGCGGCGGCAAGGGATTAAAATGCTATAAGATCACTGAGAAAACCGGAGATGTCATAGGTGTCAAGGCCGTTGATGATGAAAACGAGATTATGCTCATCACCACAGAAGGAATTATTATACAGCTGAGGAGCCAGGATATCTCCGTGTACAGCAGAATTACCTCCGGCGTTAAGATGATGGATCTCAACAACGGTGTAAAGATTGCTAAAATCGCAAAGGTGAGGGAAAAAATATTTAACGGAGAACAGGAATTTGAAAACATGGAGGATGCCATGGAAGAAATTCCGGAGGAATAGATTGAAAAATGGAAACTTATAATATGTTCAAGGATCTTGCCATCATTATTGTGTTTGCTAAATTCTTCGGGATTCTGGCGCGAAAATGCAAAGCCCCGCAGGTAGTGGGAGAGATTGTTGCAGGGCTTTTGATCGGCCCAAGTGTGCTTGGACTTGTTCAACAGACCGATTTTCTTTCAGGACTTGCAGAAGTCGGCGTTGTACTGTTAATGTTTTCCGCGGGATTGGAAACGGATCTGAAGGAGCTTATAAAAACGGGACCTGTAGCCCTTCTCATCGCATGCTCGGGTGTATTTGTGCCTCTTGTAAGCGGGACGCTTCTCTATATGGGATTTTACGGGGCGGCTCCATGGGGTTCCGAAAAATTTTATATGGCGCTTTTCATCGGAGTGATTATGACGGCCACGAGCGTGAGCATTACCGTTGAATCCTTAAGGGAAATGGGCAAGCTCAGAGGAAAGGTTGGCACCACTATTCTTAGCGCCGCCATAATAGACGATGTCATTGGAATCATAGTGCTGACATTTGTGGTTGGATTTAAAAATCCCGAATCCAAGCCGGGCTCCGTTGTTATCTCTACAATTTTATTTTTTGCAATGGCTCTTGTGGTGGGTTATATCCTTTACAGGATATTTAAGGGATTTGACGAAAAATATCCCCATACGAGACGAATCCCGATAATAAGTCTGGCTCTCTGCTTTTTCTTTGCTTACGCGGCTGAGCATTATTTTGGCATTGCCGATATAACAGGCGCATATGTGGCGGGAATCGTTTTGTGCTCCATGCGCGATTCATCTTATATAGAGCAGAAAATGGAAGTCAGCTCATATATGATCTTTGGCCCTGTTTTCTTTGCAAGCATAGGACTTAAGACAAATATTGACAACGTCAACGGAAATATCCTGCTGTTTTCACTGGGTTTTGTCGTTGTTGCTTTGCTTGCAAAAATTGTGGGATGCGGCCTGATGGCGAAAATATGCAGGTTTAATTTACATGACAGCCTGAAAATCGGAGTGGGAATGATGACAAGGGGAGAGGTCGCTTTAATTGTGGCTCAAAAAGGTCTGTCCGTGGGTCTGCTCACCTCCGTTTATTTTACCTCCGTGATTTTGCTCATCATAGTGTCAAGCATTACGACTCCTATAGTGCTCAAGCTCCTTTATGCTAAATTTCCCGATTCGAACTGAGCAGATTTGTAAATAATTTAATATGTTTTTTACGAAGGGAGAAAATGCAAATGTCGGATCAGGCTGCTTTTGAACAGGCAAAGAAAAAGGTTATAGGGACAGAAAGGCGCCGGCTTGGAATTGGGACGCTGTCTGAAAAATCCATTCATGCGATTCTTAAAAATTATTATGAGCCCGATGAGGAACATCAGGAAATTCCCGTTGAAAATTACGTCGCCGATATTTACCGGGACGGAGAGATAATAGAGATCCAGACAAGACAATTTAATAAGCTGAGAGATAAACTAAGCGTGTTTCTTCCTTTATACAAGGTGACGGTGGTTTATCCCGTGTCAAAGGAAAAATGGCTGATTACAATGGACGCCGAGACAGGGCTGCTTCACAATATGCGGAGATCACCTGCAAAGGGCAACAGATATACTGTATTTCCGGAATTATATAAAATAAAAATGTTTCTCAGAAACCCAAACCTTAAGCTCAGGCTGGTTTTGCTCAGAATAGAAGAATACAGGCTTATAAATAATTCCGGATGGGATAAGACCGCACTGTCAGATACTTATGACAAAATCCCGACAAATCTTGAAGAAGAAATTGAGATCAACTGTAAGGAGGATTATATGCAGTTTATTCCGGACGGGCTCAAGGGACCGTTTACCTCAAAGGAGTTTGCGGCAGCGGCGCATATTCCATCATCTCTTGCCCAGTCGGTGTTAAATATCCTTTACTACGTCAGAATCGTCACAAGAGTGGGAAAGGACGGAAAACAATACTTGTATGAAGTGATGGATTTCTGACAGGTCAATAAAAATATTTAATCTTCGTCGTCGTTTTCCGCGGCGAGCGCGATGGAAAAAATAAACTCGCTTCCCTCGCCCTCAGTGCTTATCACGTTAATGTTTTCTCCGTGTGCGTTTAAAATTTCCTTTACAATGGAAAGACCCAATCCGGTACCGCGTTTGTCTTTTCCCCTTGAGAGATCGGATTTGTAAAAGCGGTTCCAGATCAGTTTCAGATCGTCCTTCGGTATTCCGATGCCGGTGTCTTTGACAGATACAAACAGTTTGTTCTTTTTCAGAGAAGTCTCAATCTTTATAACGGAATCGTGATGACTGAATTTTATGGCGTTGTCGATCAGGTTATAAAGAACCTGCTGGATTCTGCCCATATCGGCGTGTACGTACATTTCCTCACCTGTGAGAATAAGCTCTATCGCTATGGTTTTTTTCCTGCACGTGCCCTCGAAGGATGCCGCCGTACTGCGGATAACCTGATTGATGTCAAAATCCGATATGTCCAGCAGCATGCCCTTTGTATTGAGATTGTTCAGCGTAAGCAGGCTGTTGGTGAGTTTTGTCAGGCGTTCGGTCTCATTTAACACGATTCCAAGATATTTCTCATGAAGTTCCGGAGGAATTGTTCCGTCGAGCATGGCCTCCAGATAACCACGTATCGAAGTGAGGGGGGAGCGGAAATCGTGGGAGATATTCGCCACGAATTTTTTCTGATCATCCTCTGCTCCCGCAATCTGGCTGGCCATATAGTTTAAGCATGCTGCGAGGTATCCGATTTCATCGTCGCTTTCCACCTGAAATTCATAGTGCATATTTCCGGCTGCATATTGCTCTGTGGCATGCGTTATCCTGCGCAGGGGAATATAGACGATCTCCGTAAAAAAGATCAGGATAATAAGGGAAAGAAGCAGCAGGATCACAAGCGTGATATAGGAAATGTTGAGCAGACTGTTGCAGGACTGCTCTATATCCCTCATATCACAGTGAATGAGAACATATCCTCTTATCTTATAGTTGTAATTGATCGGAGCGAGCACGGTGAGCATTTTCGTTTTAAAGGTTCCGAAAAAATCGTCAACAATATAATAAGAACCGTATGTAACGGTTGGATCAAACCCGTCGATGACGACATCCTCAACATTAAGAGGAGTGTTTGTATCAAGGACAAGCCGTCCGGAAGGATTTATTATGCGTATGGTGGACTGAAGGTAAGCGGAAAGGGCGTCAAGCTGTGTTTTGACGGTTTCCAGATCCGTTTCGCTGGCATAGAGGCCGCTTGCGTATGTCCCTGCGATCAAGGTGGCCTCGGTATAGAGATTTTTAGCTTTTTCACGCACGAGATGCTCCCTTGTCATATTAGGTACAAAGGTAGTCATTATGATAAAGCTGAACATGCCAAAGATGAGGTAAGCCAGCAGGAATTTTAAATAAAGAGTTCTTTTCATCCGTTTCTAACCTCAAATTTATAACCCACTCCCCATATGGTGCTGATTCTCCAGTTACTGTGATCCTTGATTTTTTCACGAAGGCGTTTGATATGAACGTCTACCGTCCGCGTATCGCCCATATACTCGTATCCCCATATCTGATCCAGAAGCTGCTCCCTGGTAAAAACGTGATTTGGGGAGGAAGCCAGAAAATATAAAAGCTCAAGCTCCTTAGGGGGCATTTCTATAACCTGTCCGCGGTATGTCACGGAATAATTAGTCAGATTGATAGTAAGATCCGGATATTCCACATATTTGTCATTTGTGCTCTCGGAAACGACGGCGACGGGCTTATAGCGCCGAAGAACAGCCTTTGTCCTCGCCACGAGCTCCTTGGAGTCAAAAGGCTTTTCAATATAATCGTCCGCTCCAAGCTCAAGGCCAAGCACTTTGTCAAAAACCTCTCCTTTTGCGGAGAGCATTATGATAGGGACGGAATATTTTGATCTGACCTCACGGCATACCTGGTACCCGTCCATTCCCGGAAGCATAATGTCAAGTAAAATAAGATTAGGGGAAAAGCTTTCCATGGCAGGCATTACTGATTCCCCATCATTAACGATCATAGATTCATAACACTCCTTGGTCAGATAGAGAGATATCAGCTCCGCGATATTGTTGTCGTCGTCAACGATCAGGATTTTTTGCTTGTTTACCAATTTTATGCTCCTTTCATTCTACGGCCGTTATTCCTTAAAGCTTACAATTGTGACACCCGCGTCGCCTTCTCCGTATTCGCCAAGGCGAAACTCCTTAACGTATTTAAGGCGCTTTAAGTGGCTCTGTACAGCGCTTCTCAACGCCCCCGTACCCTTGCCGTGTACGATTCTGACACTTGGAAGGTGAGCCAGATAGGCATCGTCAAGATATTTGTCAAGAAGCGGAATCGCTTCATCTACGGTTTTTCCAAGCAGATTGATCTCCGTGGAGACGGACAGGCTTTTGGACATTTTGATTTTTCCCGTATTTGTGCGCTGCACTTTTGTGGAAAGAACCTTATCGTCGTCGTCCGCCATAACAAGATCCCGTATATTTGTCTGTGTGCGTATAATACCGCACTGAACGAACAATCCGCCCTTTGCGTCGGGCAGGGTGCTTACTGTTCCCTTGAGTCCCATGGAGACAATTTTTACCGTATCGCCCTTTTTTATTTTTTTCGGATCGACGGGTTTGACACCTGAAGCTTTACCGGTACTGTTTAAGGACAGATTCTGATTTTTTTCGCTGATCTTGTCCCGCACCTTCTGGCGTTTTTTCTCCAGCTCGCGTATGTCGGCTCCGTTGTTTATGCTGTTGAAATCACGTATGACGCCGTCCGCAATCTCCTTGGCTTCCTGGAGAATTTCCCGCGCTTTTTCGTTTGCCTCGCGCAGGATGCGATCCTTTGTCATGTCGATTTTTTCGTTTTTCTGCCGCAGCTTTTCCTCAAGCTGGCGTATCTGTGCCTTGTATTCCGTGATCTCGCGTTTTTCCTTTTCGATTGTAATCCTGCTTTTTTCAAGGTCGGCGATCACATCCTCAAAGCTCTGTTCCTCTCTGCCGATCTGGGCCTTTGCATGTTCAATGACTGACTCGGGAAGGCCAAGTCTGGAGGAAATGGCAAACGCGTTGCTTTTTCCGGGTATTCCGATCAGCAGTCTGTAGGTGGGTCTGAGCGTTTCCACGTCAAATTCGCAGCAGGCGTTTTCCACAAAATCAGTGGAAAGAGCGTATATTTTCAATTCGCTGTAATGTGTGGTGGCCATTGTGCGGATTCCCCTGCCGTGAAGGAAATCAAGGATTGAAATAGCCAGCGCAGCACCTTCAGCAGGATCCGTTCCGGCACCCAGTTCGTCAAAGAGACACAGGGAATCGCTGTCTGCATGGTTTAAAATGTGGACAATCCTTTTCATATGCGATGAAAACGTGGACAGGCTCTGCTCTATGCTCTGCTCGTCGCCGATATCGGCGTAGACCTCCGTAAAGACTGAAAGCTCCGAGCGATCAAGAGCGGGAATGTGAAGTCCTGCCTGTCCCATAAGGGTTAAAAGTCCAGTGGTCTTTAAGGATACTGTTTTTCCTCCGGTGTTTGGTCCGGTGACTATCAGGAGATCAAAATCTCTGCCCAGGCGGATATCAACGGGGACGACCTTCTTTTTATCAAGCAGCGGATGGCGCCCTTTGCGCAGATTAATACAGCGCTCGTTGTTGAATACAGGCTCCGTGGCGTTCATGTCCATTGCAAGCTTGGCCTTGGCAAAAATAAAGTCCAGAACGGTCATAACCTCCTGGTTTACGGACAGTTCACGGGTATGCTCCGCAGCCTGTGCGCTCAATGAGGCAAGAATGGCCCTGATTTCCTCATCCTCCTTAAGTTCGAGCTCCTTTATCTGGTTATTCAGGCTTACCACTGCCGCAGGTTCAATAAAATAAGTGGATCCGGTGGAAGACTGATCGTGTATCATGCCGTTTACCTGGTTTTTGTACTCCGCCTTTACCGGGATGCAATAGCGGTTGTTGCGCATTGTTATGACCGCATCCTGAAGATAATTTTTATATGATCCTCCGAGCAGGGATGTAAGCTGCGTGTGGATCTTTTCATTGGCAAGCATCATGGATCGACGGATACTTTTTAATTTCGGGCTTGCGTCGTCCGCTATCTCCTCCTCAGAGAGAATACAACGGTTAATTTCGTCTGCAAGCTGCGTAAGGGGAGTCAGCTTCATGAAATAATCATCCAGAGAATCGGCGGAGGATTCGTCGGCGCCTTTTCTCCCATAAGTCCTGATCCTGTTTACATTGTCAAGCATTGCGGCGATTTTTAAGAGCTCTCCCGCTGACAGAGCTATGCCGGCGTTTAAGGATTTCACGGAAAAACCGATATCACGATTACTCCCAAAGGACGTGCTTCCGAATTGAAACAGACGTGTCAGCGCATCCCTGGTTTCGGTCTGATCCCTGCGGATTTTATCGATATCGGAAGAAGGAACGAGCTGCAGACACAGTTTCCTGCCGGGCTCGGAATCCGCCTTTTCAGACAAAAGCTGTATGATTTTATCGTATTCAAGTGTATTTAAAACCTTCTGATTCATAAAAGCTCCTGTTTTGTTTAAAGGGTTTCGTCAAAAGTATACCATGGATTATAAAAAAACGCGAGATAATTCTCCGCACGGTTGCAAGCATTACAGTTGACTTTTTTCTTTCATCCTTTCATAATAAATGTTGCAGAATAAAAACGTAACAAAAACAAAAAGAGGAATAAATTTTGAAAAATTCTTATCAGAAAACGATTTATGCCTGTTTTACGGCGTATATCGTACAGGCAATTGTTAATAATTTTGCACCCTTATTATTTCTGACATTTCAAAGTACATACCATATTCCCCTGCAGAGCATTACTTTGCTTGTGACGGTGAATTTTGCCCTGCAGCTTCTGGTGGATCTTGCATCCGTGGGATTTGTGGACAAAATAGGTTATCGCGCTTCCCTTGTCATTGCGCATATTTTTGCGGCGGCGGGGACGGTAGCTCTGGCCGTTTTGCCGGATCTTGCGCCCGACCCTTTTGCGGGGCTGTTTATTGCGGTCGTTATTTACGCCATAGGAGGCGCACTTTTGGAGGTGCTGGTCAGTCCGGTGGTGGAGGCATGTCCTACTGACAACAAGGAAAGCGCCATGAGCCTTCTGCACTCCTTTTACTGCTGGGGACACGTGGGAGTCGTGTTGATTTCCACCGTTTTTTTCCGCGTCTTTGGGATAGAAAACTGGAAAATACTGGCTTTTATCTGGGCGCTTGTACCTTTTGTCAACCTTTTTGTCTTTACCAGGGTTCCCATAGCTCCTCTTATAAAGGAGGGAGAGAAAGGATACACCCTGAGGGAGCTTGCGGGAAAGAAGATTTTCTGGGTCTTTCTGCTCATGATGATGTGTGCGGGAGCAAGCGAGCAGTCGGTGAGCCAGTGGGCTTCCACATTTGCGGAAAAAGGACTGGGAGTAGACAAGGCCGTGGGGGATCTTGCAGGTCCTATGGCGTTTGCTGTGCTGATGGGATCCGCCAGGGCTGTATACGGAAAATACGGGGACAGGTGGAATCTGGAGCGTTTTATGACGGGCAGCGCAGCTTTGTGTGTGGCATCGTACCTCTGCGTATCTCTTATGCCTTGTCCGGCGGCGGGCCTGGCCGGCTGCGCCGTATGCGGATTGTCGGTCGGGATCATGTGGCCCGGAACCTTCAGCAGAGCTTCCGCTTCGCTTCCCGGAGGCGGAACGGCTATGTTTGCCCTTATGGCGCTGGCCGGAGATTTGGGATGTGCAGGAGGCCCAACGCTTGTAGGTATGGTGTCAAGCCGTTTCGGTGATGACCTGCGGACGGGAATCCTGGCGGCAGCAGTGTTTCCTCTTTTGCTGTTAGCGGGAATCGCACTGTGCAGAAAATCCTGATTTGCTTTACTTTTTACGGCGGATTCTGTATACTGAAGTGAACGGGTTAAAAATATTGTTTCAGACGGGAAAGGAGTCTCTATGTCTCAAAAGGAGCAGAAAAACCAAAATGAGTTTATGATAGAGAAGATAAAGACCCGTCCCATCAACCGGAAAAAGCTTATCCGCCGCACTATAATCACGGTAGTGATGGCCGTAATATTTGGAACCGTAGCGTGCGTTACATTCCTTGTGCTTGAGCCTGTTATAAGCAATCGTCTCTATCCTGAGGAAAAGCCCCAGCCCCAGCCGGTGATTTTTCCGGAGGATCAGGAGGAGATGTCGCCGGAGGAAATGCTTGCGGAAAATATTCCCTCAGCTTCTCCGTCTCCTTCACCTACTCCCGACCCGGACGGATCGGGATCGGAAGATTTGCCCGCGGAGGAATCGCCTTCGCCCGAACCCCTGACAGAGGAACGCCTCCGCGAAATTCTGTCGGATAAGAAATCGGATCAGGAGGATTATGCACAGGTTTATAAAGCCCTGCAGGATCTTGTGAGCAAAGGGTCTTATAATGAAGACGGAAGCGTTTATAAACCGGCTTTGAGCCAGTACATGGTAACTATCAGGGGAGTGACTTCAAATGTTGACTGGTTTGACGATATACAGGAAAGCAGCAATCAGGCTTCAGGCATAATAGTTGCGGACAACGGCGTTGAGCTTTTGATCCTTGTAAAATTTTCCGCGCTGGAAAAATCGGAAAACCTTGTTTTGGTCCTTGGTGAAGAAGAATATCGCGTGAACGCGCAGTTAAAAGGAATAGACAAGGACACAAATTTTGCGATAGTAGCGGTGGAAAGAAGCGCCATACCGGAAAAGTATCTGGCTACGGAGGGTCTGGCGGTTGCCTCTCTCGGTTTTTCCACCGGCCGCCTTGCGGGTACGCCGGTGATTGCTCTGGGCAGTCCGATGGGAATAAACAATTCCGTGGGCTACGGCATGATTACATCGGCGGAATTTCAGATTACAGGACCGGACAGAAGCTACAACGTGCTTTTGACTGATATAAGCGGAAGCAAAAATGCGGAAGGGGTTCTGTTTAACTTAAACGGTCAGGTGATAGGCATAATAACTGAAAATAAGCTTGAGAACGGCACTGAGAACATGATTACCGCCTATGGGATCACCGATATGAAGCGGATTATAGAAAAGCTGTCAAACGGCAGTCCCTTTGCCTACATGGGAATTACCGGCATAGATGTGACGCAGTATGTCCATACGGAGCTGGGGGTCCCCTTTGGAGTTTACGTCACGAATGTTCAGATGGAATCTCCCGCAATGCTGGCAGGTATTCAGGCCGGAGATATCATCACCGCGATGAACGGTGTGAACATCTCGTCATATGGAAATTACTGCAGCCAGCTTATGCAACTGGAGCCGGAACAGACCGTACAGCTCGCTGTTGAGAGACCGTCACAGGGAGCATACAGGGAGATGGTATTTTCAATTCAGTTGGGCGGGAATTAAAAAAGCGCGGCAAAACGCAAAGCGAATACATATTCGCTTGGAACGGGGAAAAGATGAAACGAATTAAAGATTTAAGGGAAGGCGACAGAATTTCCGATATCTACCTCTGCAAGCAGAAGCAGGCGGCGGTGACAAAGAACGGAAAACCGTATGAAAGTATCATACTCCAGGACAAGACGGGAACTATAGACGCAAAGCTGTGGGAGCCTGACAGTCCAGGGATAGATGAATACGACGCCATGGACTATATCCAGGTGTACGGGGATGTAAACAGTTTTCAGGGAACGCTTCAAGTCAATGTTAAGCGGATCCGCGTATGCCGTGAGGGCGAATATGTCCCCGAGGACTATCAGCCTGCAAGCACAAAAAATATAGATGAGATGTATTCTGAACTGCTTGCATTTGTAAAAAGTGTGGAAAATCCTTATCTGAAAAGGCTTCTTGAGGAATATTTTGTGGAAGACGAGCCATTTGTCAAGGCCTTTAAAAATTCCTCCGCGGCAAAAACCGTACATCACGGATTTATCGGGGGTCTTTTGGAACATACTCTGAGCGTTACGAAGTTATGTGACTATTATTGCAAGCTTTATCCTGTTTTGAAAAGAGATCTGCTGCTGACGGCCGCCCTCTGCCATGACATAGGAAAAATCAGGGAGATTTCCCCGTTTCCTGTGAATGATTACACGGATGACGGCCAGCTGCTTGGACATATTGTTATCGGCTCCCAGATGGTGGCGGAGAAGGTGGCGCAGATTCCGCAGTTCCCGCATACCCTTCTCTCACAGCTTCAACACTGTATCCTGGCGCACCACGGAAAGTATGAATTTGGATCTCCTAAGATTCCTGCTCTCATTGAAGCTCTGGCGCTTAATTATGCGGACGATACGGATGCCAAGCTTGAAACCTTTAAGGAATATCTTGACAATAACAGCGACAGGACGGGCTGGCTGGGTTACAACAAGCTTTTTGCTTCCAATATCCGCGCCAGCAGACTTGACGGACAGCAGGGTACGGAATAAACAACTAAACGGTGGGAAAACATTCCCGGAATGGAGGAAAAAATGAAGATAACGGAAGATGTTTTGTATGTTGGCGTAAATGACCGCCAGGTGGATCTCTTTGAAGGACAATACGCGGTTCCTAACGGCATGGCGTACAATTCCTATGTGATATTGGATGAAAAACCGGCTGTTATGGACACGGTTGACGTTAATTTCGAAAAACAATGGCTGGAAAACGTAGAACAGGCGCTTGGCGGGCGCAGTCCCGAATATCTTGTGATACAGCACATGGAGCCCGATCACGCCGCCAATATTCCCGCTTTTGTTGAAAAATATCCGAAAGCCAAAGTGGTTGCAACCCCCAAGGCGTTTGATCTGATGAAACAGTTTTTTTCCCTTGAACTGGGAGAAAGACAGGTGCCGGCAGCAAACGGGGGAACGCTGAAGCTGGGACGGCACGAGTTAAACTTTGTGTTTACGCCCATGGTACACTGGCCCGAGGTCATGATGACCTACGATGCGGCGGATAAAATACTTTTTTCTGCGGACGGCTTTGGCAAGTTCGGAGCTCTGGATGCGGATGAAGACTGGGCCTGCGAGGCGAGACGGTATTATTTTGGCATCGTGGGAAAATACGGAGCACAGGTTCAGAACGTATTGAAAAAGGCCGGAGAGCTTGACATCAGCATTATCTGTCCTCTGCACGGGCCGGTTCTTACCGAAAATCTTGAATACTATCTGAATTTATATAATATCTGGTCCTCATATGATGTAGAGACAAAAGGCGTTGTTATCGCCTACGCGTCTATTTACGGACACACAAAGGAAGCCGCGCTCTACCTTGATCAGGCGCTTAAGAGCAGGGGAGTAAAGACGGCCGTACACGATCTGGCGAGAACCGACATGTCGGAGGCGGTGGAAGATGCTTTCCGTTACGACAAAATGGTGCTTGCCTGCAACACCTATAACGGCGGCATCAATCCCTTTATGAGCGATTTTATTACAAGGCTTTTGGAGCGCAATTATCAGAAACGCACGATAGCCTTTATAGACAACGGCTCCTGGGCGCCGGCAGCAGCAAGGACCATGCGGGCAATGTTTGACAAAAGCAAAGAAATCACATTCGCTGAGAATACCGTGACAATGATGTCCGCCATGAAACCCGAGACACTTGTTTAAATGATTTTGTCAAAATACAGGGGTGGAAATGTGTATAAGAAAAATGACCATGTGACAGTGACAATCCGTGATATCGGAAACGATGGCGAAGGCATCGGCAGTGTGGACGGCTTCACATTGTTTGTAAAGGATGCCGTAATAGGGGACACTGTGCTGGCAAAGATTGTGAAAAGCAAAAAGAACTATGCCTATGCGAGGCTTGAAAAAGTGCTGGAGGCTTCTCCCTACAGGGTGGAGCCTCCCTGTCCGTTGTACAGACAATGCGGAGGATGCCAGATACAGGCTCTTTCTTATGATGAACAGCTTAAGTTCAAGCAGTCAAAGGTGCGAAATAGCCTGGTGCGTATCGGCGGGCTTAAAGAAGATATTGTTGATAATGTGATCGAACCTGTCATAGGAATGGAAAACCCCTTTCATTACAGAAATAAAGCCCTGTATCCGGTCGGAACGGATAAAAACGGAAAAATCGTCACCGGATTTTATGCCGGACATACACACACTATTATACCAAACAGAAGCTGCGCTCTGGGCGCAGGGGAGAATGAACAGATCCTGAACGTGATTCTGGAATATATGGAAAAATACCATGTAAGCGCTTATTGTGAGGATACGCGGGAAGGGCTTGTAAGACATATTTTGATCCGAAGCGGCTTCACAAGCGGTGAAATCATGGTGTGCCTGGTAATAAATTCCGACGCGGCAGACTTGCCTTTTCCCCAAAAATTGATAGAGGGCCTGACCGCCGTTAAAGGCATGACAAGCATTTCCGTCTGTATAAATAAGGAAAACACAAACGTCGTCATGGGAGACGAGGTGCATTGTATTTGGGGCTCTCCGGTAATAAGGGATATTATACATGTCCGCGATATGACAAAGGAAGGCTGGCCTTTTATCGGGAAGCAGC